>NZ_JBIBFR010000024.1:0-125750 GCF_042956125.1 Streptomyces sp. NPDC008313 | reverse complement strand
GTTGATTTTTGGCACGCTGTTGAGTTCTCAAGGAACGGACGCTTCCTTTGTACTCACCCTCTCGGGCTTTCCTCCGGGCGCTTCCCTTCGGTCTTACTGTCTTGCGTTTCCGACTCTATCAGACTCTTTCGTGTCCGATTTCCCTGTCGGCGGGATTTGTCTGGGGTCCGGGGTTTTGGCCCCGGGACCTTTCGACATTCACTACGTTAGCCGATTCCCTCCGCAACTCATAATCGAGTTCAACGAGTTCGAATCCGGACATGCAGGCACACCGAATGCGCCCCCGTTGAGGGGAAGTCGTAGGTAGTGGTTTGGCCGCTTCCGGTTGCTGGCTGAACGCCTCACCGGGTCAAACGGCTCGGACTACATTACGGATCGCCCAGGGGTGCGTCAAGTTGAGCGGCGTCGGCGCCGTGGGGTGTGCGCGCGGTACGGGCTCACGGTCGGGTCGTCGGTGATCCAGAAGCGCCACGGGTGGACGCCTCCGTCTCCGGCCACTCCTGTACGGGGGCCACTGCTCACCTGGTCGACGCGGGGGGACGTACCCGTCAGCAGCGACACCGGGCCGGCGCCCGGAGCGCAGGCGTCGGTGCCGTCGAGCGCCCGATCGATGCCCAGGGCGGTGGCCAGGCGGGCGGGGCCCCTGGCCAACTCCTTGTCATTGCGCGCGGAGAGGCGGCGGGTGCGTGCCAGCTCGGCGCCCTCGACGATCTCACCGGCCCGCAGCAGGACTCCGCCCGCCCGGCCCTCGGGACCGCACACCAGGTTCATGCAGTGCCACATGCCGTAGGTGAAGTAGACGTACACGTGTCCGGGCGGGCCGAACATCACCGCGTTGCGGGGCGTGCGTCCGCGATAGGCGTGCGAGCCGGGGTCGTTCTCCCCGTCGTAGGCCTCGACCTCCGTGAGGCGCACCTCGATCGGGCCGTCGGGGGTGGAGCGTACGAGGACCCGCCCCAGCAGATCGGGGGCGACCTCCAGGACAGGGCGGTCGAAGAAGTCGCGCGTGAGGGGCGTACGGTCAGGTGCCGCGATCATGACGTCCGAGCGTAACCCAGACGGGTGGCCTCGGGCCGGGGTGGCCAGGCGGCGTCCCTCTTGTAAGGGTGGAGACGGAACCGGGCACGGCCCATTCGCGTTTACAGGGATCAAGGGTCCGGACACCGAGACGTAACAGGCGATGCCTGGGGAGGAAAGTGACATGGGGTTCAAGCGGATGCTCGCGAGCCTGGGGGCCGGCGGCGCCTCGGTGGAGACGGTGCTGACCGAGGTCAACGTCGTGCCGGGTGGTGTCGTGCAGGGCGAGGTGCGGATCCAGGGCGGGTCCGTGAACCAGGCGATCGAGGGCCTGTCGGTCGGCCTCCAGGCCAAGGTCGAGGTCGAGGGCCACGACGACCAGGAGTACAAGCAGGACATCGAGTTCACCAAGTCGCGCCTCGGCGGTGCCTTCGAGCTCCAGGCCGGCGCGGTGCACGCGGTGCCGTTCGGGCTGGAGATCCCGTGGGAGACGCCGGTCACGATGATCGACGGGCAGGCGCTGCGCGGGATGCACATCGGCGTGACCACCGAGCTGGAGATCGCCCGCGCGGTGGACTCCGGGGACCTCGACCCGATCAACGTGCACCCGCTGCCGGCTCAGCAGGCCATCCTGGACGCCTTCATCCAGCTGGGCTTCCGCTTCAAGAGCGCGGACATGGAGCGCGGCCACATCAGGGGGACCCGCCAGCGGCTGCCCTTCTACCAGGAGATCGAGTTCTTCCCGCCGTCGCAGTACCGGGGGCTGAACCAGATCGAGCTGAGCTTCGTGTCCGACGACCGTGAGATGGACGTCATCCTGGAGATGGACAAGAAGCCGGGGCTGTTCAGCGAGGGCAGCGACTCGTACCGCGCCTTCAAGGTCGGGCTGAACGACTACCAGGGCACCGACTGGGCGGCGTACCTGAACCAGTGGCTGTCGGAGGTCGGCAGCAAGCGCAGCTGGTTCTAGGGTCGGGAGGGTCTTCCCGGAATCAGCAGGAACCGATCAGGAGGTACCGAGGTGTCCGAGCTCAGGAGGCCGCCGCTTCCCCACGACTTCCATCCGCCCGTGCCGGCGTTCACGGTCACGAGTGAGGACGTCGAGCCGGGTGCGGTGCTGAAGGACGCTCAGGTCTACTCGGGCGGGAACACCTCGCCGCAGCTGCGGTGGGAGGGTTTTCCGCCGGAGACCAAGAGTTTCGCCGTGACGTGCTACGACCCGGACGCCCCGACGGGCAGCGGGTTCTGGCACTGGTCCGTGTTCGACATCCCGGCCTCGGTCACCGAGCTGCCGACGGGTGCGGGCACGGGCGCGTTCGAGGGGCTGCCCGAGGGCGCGGTCCAGGTGCGCAACGACTACGGTTCGAGGGACTTCGGTGGCGCCGCGCCGCCGGCCGGCGACCCGGCGCACCGCTACGTGTTCACCGTGTACGCGGTGGACCAGGAGAAACTCGGCCCCGACGCCGACACGTCGCCGGCCGCGGTCGGTTTCAACCTCCGGTTCCACACGCTGGCGCGCGCCCAGCTGATCGGTGAGTACGCGGCTCCCGCCGAAGACTGACGTTCACCGAACGTTTGCCCGCCTCTGGTCTTGGAATTGATCAGGGGCGGGCACTTTTTTATTGCGTTGTCCATCTCGGCGTGCCCGGCCAGAGTTGACCCCAGCCCGCCAGGGGGTGGGCCGGTGCACACGGGAGGTGGGCTGGAATGCGGGACACGCTGGTACTCAACGCGAGCTTTGAGCCGCTGTCGACGGTGACGCTGAACCGAGCCGTCGTTCTGGTGCTGCAGGACAAGGCCGTCGTCGAGCAGGCCCACCCCGAGCTCCGTATGCGCGGAGCGGCGCTCGACATACCGGCACCCCGGGTGATCAGGCTCTGCCGCTATGTCCGGGTGCCCTTCCGAAGACGGGCTCCGTGGTCGAGGCGGGGTGTCCTGGTGCGGGACCGGCACAGGTGCGCGTACTGCGACCGGCGTGCGACGACCGTGGACCACGTGGTGCCGCGGGCACAGGGGGGCGCCGACTCCTGGCTGAACACGGTCGCCTCGTGCGCGGAGGACAACCACCGCAAGGCGAACCGCACGCCGGAGCAGGCGGGGATGCCGTTGCTGCGGCAGCCGTTCGAGCCGACTCCGGCCGACGCGATGCTGCTGGCGCTCGGCCGGGACGACCTGGACGCGCTGCCGGAGTGGCTGGCGCAGTCGGCGGCGTAGACCGGTCGTGACCGTGCGAAGGGCCCGCCTCCCTCGGGAGAGCGGGCCCTCGGCGTGCCGGGTCAGTCGGTGATGGACGGCCGCTCGCGCCGCTCCGTGCCTCCGGAGGCCGCGCCGGCGCCCTGGCCGGGTCCGGTGGGCGCGGCGGGTCCGCCGCTGCCCGAACCGCCGCCCATCCCCCCGAAGTTGCCGAAGGCACCGGACAGCCCCTTGAGGGCGTCGCCGATCTCGCTGGGCACGATCCAGAGCTTGTTGGCGTCGCCTTCGGCGATCTTCGGGAGCATCTGGAGGTACTGGTATGAGAGGAGCTTCTGGTCGGGGTCTCCGGCGTGGATGGACTCGAAGACCGTACGGATGGCCTGGGCCTCGCCCTCCGCGCGCAGGGCGGCGGCCTTGGCCTCGCCCTCCGCGCGCAGGATGGCGGACTGCTTCTCGCCCTCCGCGGTGAGGATCTGGGACTGACGGATGCCCTCGGCGGTGAGGATCGCGGCGCGCTTGTCGCGGTCGGCGCGCATCTGCTTCTCCATCGAGTCCTGGATGGAGGTGGGCGGCTCGATCGCCTTGAGCTCGACGCGGTTGACGCGGATGCCCCACTTGCCGGTCGCCTCGTCGAGGACGCCGCGCAGGGCCGCGTTGATCTCCTCGCGGGAGGTGAGGGTCCGCTCCAGGTCCATGCCGCCGATGATGTTGCGCAGGGTGGTGACGGTGAGCTGCTCGATGGCCTGGATGTAGCTCGCGACCTCGTACGTGGCGGCCCGGGCGTCGGTCACCTGGTAATAGATGACCGTGTCGATGTTGACGACCAGGTTGTCCTGGGTGATCACCGGCTGCGGCGGGAAGGGCACGACCTGCTCGCGGAGGTCGATGCGGTTGCGGATGGAGTCGATGAAGGGGACGACGATGTTCAGGCCGGCGTTGAGCGTGCGGGTGTAGCGGCCGAAGCGCTCGACGATGGCGGCGCTGGCCTGCGGGATGACCTGGATGGTCTTGATCAGGGCGATGAAGACCAGCACCACCAGAATGATCAGGACGATGATGATGGGTTCCATCGTGGCTCCCCGTACCCTTCTGCGCCTCGGTGTGTCCGGAAGATCTTATGTTCGTCGAAGATCTTGCTCGTCGAGTCTGACAGACCGTCGCCTGCCGCGTGGGGCGTTCTCCTCCATTGCGTCGTGCGAGGTCACATGACGATCGCGGTGGCTCCCTCGATCTCCACGACGTCCACCTCCTGGCCCACTTCGAAGGCCTGACCGGCATCGAGGGCGCGCGCGGACCAGACCTCTCCGGAGAGCTTGATACGGCCGCCCGAGCCGTCCACCCGTTCGAGGACGACGGCCTGTCTGCCCTTCAGGGCGTCGATGTTCGTGCGGAGTTGGGGGCGCTGGTCCTGGTGACGCTTGGCGATGGGGCGCACGACGGCGATGAGGGCCACCGAGACGGCGACGAAGACGAGGACCTGGAGGACGAGGTCTCCGCCGACGCCCGCGGTCAGGGCGCCCGCGACGGCGCCGACGGCGAGCATGCCCAGCTCCGGCATCGCGGTCACCACGAGGGGGATGCCCAGTCCGACCGCGCCGATCAGCCACCACACCCATGCGTCGATGTCGTCCACGTGGCCATGGTAGGACCCGTCGTCCGCCGCGGACAGGGTGCCGATCAGGCGCGACGGTGTACGGGAGGGGTCACGCCATCGGCAGGCCCTGGGCGGTCCAGCGCTCGCCGACCTGTTCGACGACGAGCGGGAGGCCGAAGCAGAGCGAGAGGTTGCGGGAGGTGAGTTCGAGTTCCAGGGGGCCGGCGGCGAGGACCTTGCCCTGACGGATCATCAGGACGTGGGTGAAGCCGGGGGCGATCTCCTCGACGTGGTGCGTGACCATGATCATGGAGGGGGCGATCGGGTCCCGGGCGAGGCGGCCGAGACGGCGTACGAGGTCCTCGCGGCCGCCGAGGTCGAGGCCGGCGGCGGGCTCGTCGAGGAGCAGCAGCTCGGGGTCGGTCATCAGGGCGCGGGCGATGAGGGTGCGCTTGCGCTCGCCCTCGGAGAGGGTGCCGAACCTGCGGTCCAGGTAGTCGCTCATGCCGAGGCGGTCGAGGAAGGCGCGGGCGCGCTGCTCGTCGATGTCCTCGTAGTCCTCGTGCCAGCCGGCGGTCATGCCGTAGGCCGCGGTGAGCACGGTCTGCAGGACGGTCTGGCGCTTGGGCAGCTTCTCGGCCATGGCGATGCCGGCGATGCCGATGCGCGGGCGCAGTTCGAAGACGTCGACCTTGCCGAGGGTCTCGCCGAGGATGGTGGTCCGGCCGGAGCTGGGGAAGAGATAGCTGGAGGCGACGTTCAGGAGGGTCGTCTTACCGGCGCCGTTGGGGCCGAGGATGACCCAGCGCTCGCCCTCCTTGACCGACCAGGAGACCTGGTCCACCAGAGCCCGGCCCTCGCGGACCACGGATACGTCCTCCAGCTCCAGAACATCGCTCATGAGCGCGCTGTCTCCCAATGCAGTCTCGGCCGTCGCATACGTCTGTGGACGCAGCCCCCAGTGAAATCTACGCCACCGGCCGTCCGCTCCCGTCCATCGGTCGGTCCTTAGGGTTGGGGGCATGCTCTCGGAACCACGTTCAGGTCGGCTGGCCGCATGGGGAAATGCCCTGTTGGCCGGATTTGTGTCTCCGGATGACGCGGTCCTCGCCATCGTCGGTGAGGACGCCGTGCACCGGGTCGAGGGGCTGCCCGGGGAGTCGGGGCCCGTGGGGCTCACGCTCGCCCTGGGGCGGCTGCGCGGGCTCGGCGCGGTGGGGCTGCGGGTCGCGCTGCCCGCGCCGGGTCATCCGCTCGGGCTGAGCGGGCCCCCGGACTTCAACGCGCGGGCCCTGGAGGCGGAGGAGGCGGTCGTCTGCCAGGGCGCCGCGCTGGGGCTCGTGCCGGAGGTGTACGAGGCGGGTCCCGCCGGTGACGTCCATGTGGAGGTCGTCTGGCACTGCCTCGCCGTGCGGGAGGCGCCGCCCGCCGACGTGCCGTCGCTGGGCGAGGCGGAGCGGGAGCTTGCGGAGGCGCTGCGCGACGCGACGCGGGTGCTGTCGCAGCTCGACGTGGCCGCTTCGGGTCCGGTCGCCGAGGCGGCGGTCGACGCGTACCGGGCGCGGGCCGAGCGGGGCCGTGAGGTGCTGGCGCCCGGGTATCCGCCGCGTGCGGTGCGGGTGCTGGAGCTGGCGCAGCGTGTGGGTCTGCTGATCTCGGTGGCGTACGAGAACGGGCACGGCGGGGCCGTCACCGCCTCGGAGATGGCGGCGCGGGCCGAGGCGCTCAGGCCGGTGGAGCGGACGGCCCGGCGGGCGCAGGTCGCGGCGTACAACGCGTTCGTGGAGGAGCGGGAGCGGGGGGTGCGCTGAGGGGCGGATCCCTGGCGCCCGCCGGCGCGGGCCGGGGACGCGACCGGCTCCCCAGGGGTCCTGGGGAGCCGGGGTACGGCCGTGCGGTGCGGGCCCGGGCGGCACCGGTCCTCAGTGGTTGAGGCCCAGGTTGCCGAAGGCCGGGTTCAGCGCGCCGATGACGTTCACCGTGTTGCCGACCGCGTTCACCGGGACGTGGACCGGGACCTGTACGACGTTGCCCGAGACGACGCCCGGGGAGCCCGCGGCCGTGCCGCCCGCCCACGCGCCGTCGGTGGCGGAGGCCATACCGGCACCGGCGGCGACGAGCCCGCCGGCCACCATCGCGACAGCCGTGGCCCTCTTCAGGTTCTTCACTTCTCAGTCCTCCTAGCGATCACCGCGGCGGACGCCGCGGGGACGCACTGGAGAACGGCTGCGGCGCCCGGAGGTTGCGCCATCCGGGGGACATACACCCGACGGTATGAATCTCATCCCGGACGGGAACCGTGCGATGCCCGCCGGGACGCCGTGCCCGTACCGGGTGTCCGCCCGCCGCGGGCTCCGGGGCGGCCGCAGCCCAGTCACCCCGCCGCCCCGTGACGGACAGCCCACAGGGCGGCCTGCGTACGGTCGGCGAGGTCGAGCTTCATCAGGATGTTCGAGACGTGCGTCTTGACGGTCTTCTCGGAAAGGACCAGCGCGCGGGCGATCTCCCGGTTGGAACGGCCGTCGGCGATCAGGCCGAGCACCTCGCGCTCCCGCTCGGTGAGCGACCCGCCCCTGCCCTGGGGCGCGCCCGTCTCCTCCTGGGAGAGCAGCGCGAGGGCCACCTCGGGCTGGAGCAGGACGTGCCCCGCGTGCACGGAGCGGATGGCGCCGGCGAGCGCGTCCGGATCGACGTCCTTGTACACGTATCCGGCGGCGCCCGCGCGCAGGGCGGGGACCACCGTGCGCTGCTCGGTGAAGCTGGTCACGATCAGCACGCGCGCGCGGTTGTCGAGTTCGCGGAGCTTGCGCAGTGCCTCGATGCCGTCCATGCCCGGCATCTTCACGTCCATGAGGACGACGTCGGGCCGCAGCTCCTCGGCGCGGGCGACTCCCTCGGCGCCGTCGGACGCCTCCCCCACCACCTCGATGTCGTCCTGCACCTCCAGGAAGGTGCGCAGGCCCCGGCGGACGACCTGGTGGTCGTCGACGAGCAGCACCTTGATTGCGTCAGCCACCAGGAACCTCCATCTCGATCGTGGTGCCCTCGCCGGGCGCCGATTCCACCGTCAGACGGCCGCCGACGCCGCCGGCCCGGTCCCGCATGGAGACGAGGCCGAGGTGGCGTCCGGCGCTGCGTATGGCCCGGGGGTCGAAGCCGTCGCCGTCGTCGGTGACGCGCAGGACCGCTCCGCAGTCCCGCCGGTCCAGGGTGACGTCGACGTGGGCGGCGCCGGAGTGCCGCAGGGCGTTGTGCAGGGCTTCCTGGGCGACACGCAGCATGGCCTCCTCCTGGGAGGCGGGCAGCGCGCGGACGCCGCGGCCGGTGAACGTCACGCGGGCGGAGTGGGCGCGGTCGAGGACCTGGATGTGGGTGCGCAGGGTGGCGGCGAGTCCGTCCTCGTCCAGGGCCGCGGGGCGCAGCTCGACGACGGCGGCGCGCAGTTCCTCGGCGGCCTCGGCGGCGAGCGACGCCACGTGCTGCAGCTCGCCCTTGGCGCGCTGCGGGTCGCGGTCGACGAGAGCGGTGGCGGCCTGAGCGGTCAGGCGCAGCGAGAAGAGCTTCTGGCTGACGGCGTCGTGGAGCTCGTGGGCGAGGCGGGAGCGCTCCTCGGCGATGGTGAGCTCGCGGCTGCGCTCGTAGAGGCGGGCGTTGGTGAGGGCGATCGCGGCGTGCTGGGCGAGGATCGTCAGGAGTTCCTCGTCGTCCTCGGTGAAGCCGCAGTCGCCGCCGGGCCCGGCGCACGGCTCGCCCGAGCGGTTCTTGTTGGCGAGGAAGAGCGCGCCGATGACCTCGTCGCCGTCGCGGATCGGCATGCCGAGGAAGTCGGACATGTCGGGGTGGGCGGCGGGCCAGCCCTCGAAGCGGGGATCCCTGCGCACGTCGGCGAGACGCTCCAGGCGTGCGTCGCGGAGCATCGCGGCGAGGATGCCGTGCTGGCGGGGCAGCGGTCCGATGGCCTTCCACTGCTCGTCGCTGACGCCGTCGACGACGAACTGCGCGAAGCCCCCGTGATCGTCGGGGACGCCGAGCGCCGCGTACTGCGCGTCGAGCAGCTCGCGGGCCGAGGCGACGATCGTCTTGAGGACGTCGCGCACCTCCAGGTGCCTGCTCATGGCCAGCAGCGCGGAGCTCACCGCGTACAGGCCGGACCGGGGACCGTGACTCATGACCTCAAGGTACCGGCGGGGTGTGACGGCGCGTATCGGGCCCGGGGAGGCGGTCGCGGGGGCCGGTGGACCTAGGCCGAAGGGCCCCGGCTCTCTGCGCCCGGCGCACGAGGCGGACGGGTGGTCCGGGTTCCTAGCGTGGGGATCACCGCCGACGGCGGCGGCCACGCCGGACGGGCGTGCGGTGAGGGACGTGCGGTGACGAGGGGACGGATGTCATGCCGGTTGCGATCATCACGGGGGCGTCGAAGGGGCTGGGCCGCGCGCTGGGGGCGGCTCTTGCGGAACGCGGCTGGGACCTGGTCCTGGACGCGCGCGGCGCGGGGGACCTGAAGGAGGCGGCGCGGGCCCTTGACGTATACGGGACACGGGTGGAGGCGGTGGCGGGGGACGTCACGGACGCCGGGCACCGTACGGAACTGGTGGCGGCGGCCCGGGAGCTGGGCGGTGTCGATCTGCTGGTGAACAACGCGAGCGCGCTGGGTGCCGAACCGCTCGTACGGCTGGAGGATCTGGCGCCGGCGGGCCTGTGGCGGGCCTTCGAGGTCAATGTGGTCGCGGCCCTGGGGCTGGTGCGGGAGGCGCTGCCGTCGTTGCGGGCGTCGGAGGCCGGCGCGGTCATCGCCGTGAGTTCGGACGCGGCCGTGGAGGCGTACGAGACCTGGGGCGGGTACGGGGCGTCGAAGGCGGCGCTGGACCGGCTGGCGGCGGTCCTGGGGGTGGAGGAGCCCGGGCTGCGGGTGTGGGCGGTCGACCCGGGGGACATGGCGACGGACCTGTACGCGGCCGCCGTGCCCGGGGACGGGGACCCGCGCCCGGCGCCGGAGAGCGTGGTGCCGGCCTTCCTGGCGCTGCTGGACCAGCGCCCGGCCAGTGGCCGCTACACGGCGGCGTCGCTGCGGGAGGGGCTGTGAGGGCGGTGGCGGGCATCCCCCCGCGCGAGCCGGTACGAGGGCTCGAGGTGCCAGCGGAGCTGTCGGCGCGGGTCCCCGCCGAACAGCGGGGGCCGGGGCTCGACCGGGACGTCGTGCGGCTGCTGGTGTCCCGCGGCACACGGGTGTCGCATCACGCGTTCGCGGAGCTTCCCGCGCAGCTGCGGGCCGGGGACCTGCTGATCGTCAACACCTCCCCCACGCTGGCCGCCGCCGTCGACGGGCGAACCGGGCACGCGAGCGTGGTGGTGCACTTCTCCACGCGGGGCGACGACGGCCGGTGGGCGGTGGAGCTGCGGGATCCGGACGGCAGGGGCACCACGCGCGCGCGTGCGGGAGGCCCCGCGGGTACGGAGGTGTCCCTGCCCGAGGGGGTGCGGCTGGTCATGGAGGAGCCGCTGTCCCCGGACGGGCGGCGGCTGTGGTGGGGGCGGGTGTCGGACCCGGACGTCCCGGGGCTGCTGCGCCGGCACGGTCGCCCGATCCGTTACTCCTACACGGAGCGGGACCAGCCGCTGTCCGTGTACCAGACGGTGTTCGCGCTGCCGTCCGGGGACGGGGCGGGCAGTGCGGAGATGCCGAGCGCGGCGCGGCCCTTCACCGCGCGGCTGGTGGCGGAGCTGGTGAGCCGGGGGGTGCAGTTCGCGCCGGTCACGCTGCACACGGGGGTGGCGTCGGCGGAGGCGCACGAGCCGCCGTATCCGGAGCGGTACGCGGTCGCGGAGACCTCGGCCCGGCTGATCAACGCGGCGCGGGCCGGGGGCGGCCGGATCGTCGCGGTCGGTACGACGGCGGTGCGGGCCGTGGAGTCCGCCGCGGGCGCGGACGGGATGGTCCGGGCCGCGCGGGGGTGGACGGATCTCGTGGTGACGCCGCGGCGCGGGGTGCGGGTGGTCGACGGGCTGCTGACCGGGCTGCACGAGCCGGAGGCCTCGCATCTGCTGATGCTGGAGGCGGTCGCGGGGCGTGCGGCGGTCGGCCGCGGGTACGAGGAGGCCCTCGAGGGGCGCTATCTGTGGCACGAGTTCGGCGATCTGCACCTCGTGCTCCCTCCGGAAAGGGCCGCGACATACCGCCCAAACCCCTCACCCTGAGCATTGCGCCAGCAACCAAGGGTGAGACCGGGGCGAGCGCCATGTGAGGCCGGGCATAGGGCCCACATCACGTACGAAGGGGCATAGGAGATAGTCTGCCCCTTTTGAGCGGGGCAGACGTACCGTTCTGCCCCGCTTTGACCCTCTCGGGTCAACTATCCGACTTCGTACGTCACACCTTTGCCTTCGAATTTTGCGACCGCTAAGAATTGCTCTCGTCGCTCAGCGCCGCGGGTTCAACCCCCGCGGCGTTCGTCCGGAAAAACTTCCTGTCCCCCCGGCCCCGAGCGATCTCCGCGCTATTCGAAGAGGTCCATCAGTCATGCCCAAGTTCATCAACGCTCCTGGTCATATTTCCGCGCTGACCAAGACCCACAAATACTCGCTCGCCGGTGTGGCCCTGCTCGGCGCCGCCGCCCTCGGTGTCTCCACGGTGCCCGGTGGCGAGCACACCACCACCGAGGTCGCCGCCGCCTCCTCGTCCGCTCCGGTCGCGCTGAGCGACACGCAGATCAAGGACGTCAAGGCGAGCGTCACCGACCAGATGGCCGGCGCCAGCCTCAAGGCCGAGGCCATCGCCGCGAAGAAGAAGGCTGCCGCCGCGAAGAAGCAGGCAGCCGACGAGGCCGCCGCGAAGAAGCAGGCCGCCGCGAAGAAGAAGGCCGAGCAGGAGCGCCGGAAGAAGGCTGCCGCCAGCCGGTCCGCCCAGCGCCCGCAGGTCGAGGCCGTCGCGGCGAAGACCTACCCGAACAACCTGGACGGCTGGATTCGTGAGTCCCTCGACATCATGAAGAAGCACGGCATCCCGGGTTCGTACCACGGTCTGCACAAGAACATCATCCGCGAGTCGTCCGGCAACCCGATGGCCATCAACGACTGGGACATCAACGCCATCAACGGCATCCCCTCCAAGGGTCTGCTGCAGGTGATCCCGCCCACCTTCGCCGCGTACCACGTCAACGGCACGTCGTCGAACATCTACGACCCGGTCGCCAACATCACGGCCGCCGCCAACTACGCGGCCGACAAGTACGGGTCGATCGACAACGTCAACAGCGCCTACTGAGCCTCGCGAGGCGCGCGGACCTCATAGGGGTCTCAGCAGGGACGCGGAAGGGCGGCACCCCCTCGGGGGCGCCGCCCTTCCGCACTGCGACCGCGTCCGCCCCGCCATCGGGCCACCGGCGCGCGCGACCGCTACTTGCGCATGACCTCGGGCTCGTGGCGCCGCAGGAAGCGGGCCACGAAGAAGCCGCACAGCGCGCCCAGCGCGAGCAGGGCGATCATGTCGAGGCCCCAGGCCGCCGCGGAGTGGTCCCACAGCGGGTCCGTGCTCGTGGGGTCGTCGGTGTTCGGGCTGATGTTGTTGAAGTCCAGCGTCGTACCGGCGGCGGCGACCGCCCAGCGCGACGGCATCAGGTACGAGAACTCGTTGACGCCGACCGTGCCGTGCAGGATGAACAGACAGCCGGTGAACACCACCTGGATGATCGCGAACATCACCAGCAGCGGCATCGTCTTCTCGGCGGTCTTCACCAGCGAGGAGATGACCAGGCCGAACATCATCGAGGTGAACCCGAGACCCATGATCGGCAGGGAGAGCTCCAGCAGCACCCCGTTGCCCAGCACCAGGCCCTTCTCGGGGATCTCGCGGCTGGAGAAGCCGATGGCGCCGACCAGCGCGCCCTGCAGGACGGTGATCGCGCCGAGCACGATCACCTTCGACATCAGGTACGCCGACCGGGACAGGCCCGTCGCGCGTTCCCGCTCGTAGATCACCCGTTCCTTGATCAGCTCGCGTACGGAGTTGGCCGCGCCCGCGAAGCACGCACCGACCGCGAGGATCAGCAGCACCGTGGTGGCGGTGCCGTTCGGGACGGGGATGCCCCTCGAGTTCGGCGGGTTGACCAGCAGGCCCTTGTCCGGGTCGATGAGCAGGCTCACCGCGCCGAGCACCGCCGGCAGGATCACCGTCAGCGCCAGGAAGCCCTTGTCGGACACGATGACCGACACGTACCGGCGCATCAGCGTCATCAGCTGCGAGCCCCAGCCCTGCGGCTTGGGCGGCCTGATCGCCTGCGGCGGCGGCATGTGCACCGACTGCGGGGCGACGGCGTCGATGTCCGCGGCGTACATCTGGTAGTGCTGCGAGCCCTTCCAGCGGCCCGCCCAGTCGTAGTCGCGGTAGTTCTCGAAGGCGGAGAAGACGTCGGCCCAGGTGTCGTAACCGAAGAAGTTCAGCGCCTCCTCCGGCGGACCGAAGTAGGCGACGGAGCCGCCCGGTGCCATCACCAGGAGCTTGTCGCAGATCGCCAGCTCGGCCACGGAGTGCGTGACCACCAGGACCGTGCGGCCGTCGTCGGCGAGACCGCGCAGCAGCTGCATGACGTCGCGGTCCATGCCCGGGTCGAGACCGGACGTCGGCTCGTCCAGGAAGATCAGCGACGGCTTGGTCAGCAGCTCCAGGGCCACCGAGACACGCTTGCGCTGGCCACCGGAGAGGGAGGTGACCTTCTTCTCCTTGTGGATGTCCAGCTTCAGCTCGCGCAGCACCTCGTCTATGCGGGCCTCGCGCTCCTGCGCGGTGGTGTCCGCGGGGAAGCGCAGTTTGGCCGCGTACTTGAGGGCCTTCTTGACGGTCAGCTCCTTGTGCAGGATGTCGTCCTGCGGGACCAGACCGATGCGCTGGCGCAGCTCGGCGAACTGCTTGTAGAGGTTCCGGTTGTCGTAGAGGACATCGCCCTGGTTGGCCGGGCGGTAGCCCGTGAGCGCCTTGAGCAGCGTCGACTTGCCGGAGCCCGAGGGGCCGATGACCGCGATGAGCGACTTCTCCGGGACGCCGAAGGAGACGTCCTTGAGGATCTGCTTGCCACCGTCGACCGTGACCGTCAGGTGCCGGGCGGAGAAGGACACCTCACCGGTGTCGACGAACTCCTCGAGGCGGTCGCCGATCAGGCGGAACGTCGAGTGGCCGACGCCGACGATGTCGTTCGGGCCGAGCAGCGCCGAGCCGCCCTTGGCGATCGGCTGGCCGTTGACGTACGTGCCGTTGTGCGAGCCGAGGTCGCGGATCTCGAAGCGGCCGTCGGGCGTCGCGTGGAACTCGGCGTGGTGCCGGGAGACCTGAAGGTCGGAGACGACCAGCTCGTTCTCCAGGGCACGGCCGATGCGCATCACGCGGCCGAGGGAGAACTGGTGGAACGTGGTCGGGCTGCGGTCGCCGTACACCGGCTGCGCCCCCGCGCCGCCACCGGGCACCTGCTGCGCGTGTCCCGCGGCCGGGCCCTGGCCCTGCTGCTGCGGGATCTGCGGCTGCCCCTGCTGCTGCCAGCCGGCCCCCGCCGCCTGCTGGTGCTGCGGCGGAGCCTGCTGAGCCCAGCCGGCGCCCGCGCCCTGCGCCGCGTACGGCTGCTGCTGGGGCTGCGCCGCCTGTGCCTGCTGGGGCTGCGCCTGCTGCTGCGGGGCGGCCCCGGCGGCGCCGGAGAGGTTCAGCCGCGGACCGTCGGTCGCGTTGCCGAGGTGCACCGCCGAGCCCGGACCGATCTCCATCTGATGGATCCGGTGCCCCTGCACGAACGTGCCGTTGGTGCTGCCGTGGTCCTCGACGACCCAACTCCGGCCGTTCCAGCTGATCGTGGCGTGACGCCAGGACACCCTGGCGTCGTCGAGCACGACGTCACCCTGCGGATCGCGTCCGAGGGTGTATTGCCTGGACGCGTCGAGCGTCCAGGTGCGTCCATTCAATTCCAGTACGAGTTCCGGCACTCCATGCCCCACTGAGTTGTCCCCCGAGATACCCCCGTCGCTGGGAGTCTAGGGATGTCGAACATCGTGGGGAACTATTTCAGTAGGAGCACCCTGACCGAAAGTCGGGCCTCGTGAAGACCGCTTACGGGCGGGTTGCCCGTTTCCGTTGACGGGGTGGAAACCGGCCCGGAGAGTGGTAATCCCACGCGAGGGGGACATCCGCGGTGGATCGCCGCGACGCGGACCGGGGGGCCTGACGATGAGGGACAAGACCGCGCAGTACCGCGGGAGGGTGCCGTGGGGCGATGTGCTCCTGTCCTCGATCGCCGCCGTGAGCTGGGCGTTGATCGGGATGGCGGGCACAGCGGCCCTCGGGCTGCATCTGCTCGGCGCGGACGCGGCGGGCTCCCTCGGGCCGATGACCGCGGCGGTGGTGGCCCTTGGGGCGGGTGGTTCGGTCACTCCGTCCGGCGATGTGTCCGCCTTCGGCCTGAAAGGCGCCGAGGCTCATACGGCCGTCCAGATCACGCCACTTGGCGTCGGTCTGGTGGGCGCGCTCCTGCTCGCCTGGTTCTTCCTGCGCTCCCTGCGCGGAGTGAGCGGCGTGCTCGCGCCGCGCGAACTCCTCGCGCGCGCGGGGACGGTGGTGGCGCTCTTCGTCGCCGTGCTCGGCGCCCTCACCCGGGCCGGCCACGACGTCATCACCGTCGACGGCGCCCGGCTCGGCCTCGACCGGGTGCCCGGCGGGGGCGGCCTCGGCGGCATCACGGACAAACTGCCCGGCGGGCTCGGGGACATCGGCGGACTGCTGCCCGACGGGCTCGACGGCCTGGCGGACACCGAGGCGGCGGTCACCTTCACGGTCGACACGGCGGCCACGCTCCTCGGCGGCGCCGTCTGGTGCACCGGCGTCCTGCTCGTCGCCCTGCTCGCCTCGCGCCGCACTCCCCTGCCGCGCGGCTGGGACGCCGTGCACCGGGTGGTGCGGCCGGCCTCGTCCGCGCTGGTCACGGTGGTGCTGGTGGCGGTGCTGGCCGGGCTCGCGGCGGCCGCCTACGCGGCGGTCGGCGACGACCACCCGAAACGGATCGCGGGCGCGGCACTGCTCGGCGCCCCGAACGGGGTGTGGCTGGGCCTCCCGGTCGGCCTCTTCGTCCCCTGGGACGGGAAGGCGACGGGGGAGCTCGTCAGCGTCCTGCCCGACCCGCTGGACAAGCTGCTGAGCACCGGTTCCGACCGGCCCGTCACCCTGGGGCGCCTCGCCGGACTGGACGGCCGCGTCTGGCTGCTGGGGGTCGCGGCCGCGCTCATGATGCTGACCGCCGGAGTCCTGACCGCGGCGCGTACGCCGTACGGAGGCGGGCGGGGTGCCGCGCCCGCGGGAGGCGAGGACACCACGGCTGTACGAGGCGGGGGCGCCGCCGGGTTCGCCGGGCGCTGCGCGCTTCGGCTCGGGGTGGCCACGGCGCTGGCACTGCCGCTGCTCGCCCGGTTGACGGACGTGTCCGTGGACGCCTCGGTGTCCGTACTCGGATTCGACGCGTTCGGTGCCGGGGTCGAGCTGCACGGGCATCTCTGGGCGGCCTCGCTGCTGGGCGCGGTGTGGGGGGCGGGTGCCGGGACGGCGGGGGCGCTGCTCGCACACGCGAGCGGAGCGGCCGGGCGGCGGGCGGCGCCACTGGCACGGCGTGCCAAGGTGGTGCCGGACGCGGTCCCGGGCGGCCCGGGACTGCCGGGACCGTACGAGCCGGGCGCGCCCTACCGGCCGCCGAACCCCGCCACCAACCCGTATCTGCGGCTGCCGGACGAACTGCGGGACGGGGTACGCGACGAGGTGCCGTACCGGCAGCCCGGCCGGGGGCGGGACTCCGGGCGGGGCCGGGAGCACGGGCGTGGCCGGGGCCGCGACGGGGACGGTGCCCCGGACCGGGATCACGGGCGGGGGGACGCCCGCGGTCGGGAACCGGGGCAGGAGGAGCGGCGGGGACCGGGCCGGGCGGGGCGGGAGGTGCCCGAGCCGGACGGCCGGCCGGCGGACGACGTCTACGGCGCGCCGACGGTGGCCGGACCCTGGACACCGCCGCCACGCTCCCCGGCCCGGCGCCCGCACCCGGGGCCGCCCGACCGGCCACCGCCCCCGCCACCACCACCGCCATCGCCGTCCGCCGTTCCGCCCACCCCTCCACCCGCACCCCGGCCCGCGTCTCCCCCGCCGTCCCCGCCCTCCGCGGAGGGCGGGCGGCCGCCCGCACGGAGGAGGCCGAGAGGGAAGGACTGAGGGAGGATGGCACCGACAGCCCCTGGCGGCCGCCACGCTCCGGCAGGAAGCGGGCCACCGCGGTGACAGCCGATGTTCCCCTGTCCGTCAGGCGGACCTCAGGGGCGGAAGGCACTGGGTGCCGGATACGGTGGGAGCACCATGAGCCCTTCGCAGACCTCTGACGTTCCCACTCTCCTCGTCAAGATCTTCGGCAAGGACCGGCCCGGTATCACCGCCGGTCTCTTCGACACCCTCGCCGCCTACTCCGTCGACGTGGTCGACATCGAGCAGGTCGTCACCCGTGGCCGGATCGTGCTGTGCGCGCTCGTGACCGAGCCGTCCGCCGGGCTCTCGGGAGACCTGCGCGCGACCGTCCACAGCTGGGCGGAGTCGATGAAGATGCAGGCGGAGATCATCTCCGGTCTCGGCGACAACATGCCGCGCGGGCTGGGGCGTTCGGTCGTGACCGTGCTCGGGCACCCGCTGACCGCCGAGTCGACGGCCTCGATCACCGCGCGGATCACCGAGACCGGTGGCAACATCGACCGGATCTTCCGGCTCGCCAAGTACCCCGTGACGGCGGTCGAGTTCGCCGTGTCCGGCACCGAGACCGAGACCCTGCGCACCGCTCTGGCGACCGAGGCCGCCGCGCTCGGTGTCGACGTCGCGGTGGTCGCGTCCGGACTGCACCGGCGGGCCCAGCGGCTGGTCGTGATGGACGTGGACTCGACGCTCATCCAGGACGAGGTGATCGAGCTCTTCGCCGCCCACGCGGGCTGCGAGAAGGAGGTCGCCCAGGTCACCGAGACGGCGATGCGCGGTGAGCTGGACTTCGAGCAGTCGCTGCACGCGCGCGTGGCGCTTCTCGAAGGGCTCGACGCGTCGGTCGTGGACAAGGTGCGCAGCGAGGTCCGGCTGACGCCGGGGGCGCGGACCCTGATCCGTACGCTGAAGCGGCTCGGCTTCCAGGTGGGTGTCGTGTCGGGTGGCTTCACGCAGGTCACGGACGATCTCAAGGAGCGGCTCGGGCTCGACTTCGCGCAGGCCAACACGCTGGAGATCGTCGACGGGAAGCTGACCGGGCGGGTCGTCGGCGAGATCGTGGACCGGGCGGGCAAGGCGCGGCTGCTGCGCCGGTTCGCCGCCGAGGCGGGCGTCCCGCTCGTCCAGACGGTGGCGATCGGGGACGGCGCGAACGATCTGGACATGCTCAACGCGGCGGGCCTCGGGGTGGCCTTCAACGCCAAACCCGTCGTCCGCCAGGCCGCGCACACCGCCGTGAACTTCCCCTTCCTCGACACCGTCCTGTATCTGCTCGGGGTCACCCGCGAAGAGGTCGAGGCGGCAGACACGCACGACGACGACGCGCAATGAGTCCGTTCGGTCACGGCGGGCCCGGCGCCGCGGCGCCGGGCCCATGATTGTCCGGGCCTCGTGGGTTATGTGGGTTACTCGGTCGGCGCCCAGTAGTCGGTCAGCGTGCCGACTCCCGGCTCCACGGTCTTCCAGGAGCCCGTGAAGGTGAGGACCGCGTAGGCCGCCGTCGGGAATCCGAGGCTCTTCATCCGGGTGCGGGCGTCGCCCTCGGCCTCTCCGGCCAGGATGTCGGCGAGGCCCTGGATACCGGGGTTGTGGCCGATGAGGACCACGTTCTGCGCGTCGTCGGGTGTCTCGTTGAGCACGGCGATCAGCTCGCCGGGCGAGGCTTCGTAGACCCGCTCCTCGTAGACCGTTTTCGGCCGGTGCGGGAGCTCGTGGACGGCGAGCTTCCAGGTGTCGCGGGTCCGGGTCGCCGTGGAGCAGACGGCCAGGTCGAGGGGGATGCCGGTGTCGGCCAGTTTGCGTCCGGCGACGGCCGCGTCCATACGGCCTCGGTCGGCGAGCGGCCGCTCGTGGTCGGACACTTGCGGCCAGTCGGCTTTCGCATGCCGGAAGAGGACGATCCTGCGGGATTCTGCGACGCTCATGCTTTCCAGCTTCGCACGAAACACGCCACGGGGCGCAGGGAGTTGGCAGGCTCTGCCACTACGGGTGACGGAGTGCTTCCGTATCGACGCCCGAGGGCCCGGGGAAGGGCGGGACGTGGTCCTCCGGGCCGGCCTCAGCGGGTCAGGGCCTGCTGAGCGCGCTCGAAGAGGTGGGCGATCCCGGGGTCGCCGGCGGAGGCCTGGGCGTCGGCCGGGTTGAGTATCAGCATGAGCAGTGCCGCGAAGGCGAGCGCGGGAAGGGCGAGCGCCCACCAGGGCAGCCGGATGTCGACGCGGCCCGTGGTCGCCGGGTGGGGCCGGGTGTGCGTTCGGGCCGGCATGCCGCCTCCAGGGGTCTTCCGCTGCTCCGTGTCGCCACGTCTTCGCGGCCACACTGGAAATCTACGGAATCCGGAGCCGTCGACCCATCCGGTGATCCACCCACTTGACCCTGACACCCGCCCCCTAGGGGATCGGGGGTTAGCCCCACCTCCGGCGGGCGGCGCGGGAGCCGGAACCGGACTCCCTCGGCCGGGGTCCGGCGGTCGGGGCGGCGGTCAGGGCGACGCGATCGTCGCGATGACGCCGATGATGACGGTGATGGCCAGCATCGCGCCGAGCACGAGCATCAGCTTCTTCTGGCCGTTCTGGGGGTTCGGGTCGAGCACAGGCATACGGCAAGTCTCGCACCCCCCGCCGGCCCCCGCCGCGCCGGGGTGACGGGGCGACGGGGCGACGGAGCCATGGGGTTCAGCGGGCGGCCTCGTCCTCCACGGTGCGGTCGCGTCCGGCGAGCACGCCCGCCACGACCTGCGGGACCATCAGCCCGGCCATCAGGGCGATCGGCAGGCCCCAGCCCCCGCTGTGCTGGTAGAGCACGCCGACGAGCAGCGGGCCCGGGATCGAGATGAGGTAGCCGGTGCTCTGCGCGAAGGCCGACAGCTTGGCGACGCCCGCGCGGGTCCTGGCCCTCATGCCGACCATGGTGAGGGCCAGCGGGAAGGCGCAGTTGGAGACGCCGAGGAGCAGTGCCCAGGCCCAGGCCCCTGCCTCGGGGGCGAAGTACAGGCCCGCGTATCCGGCGAGTCCGCAGACGCCGAGCGCGACGACGATCGGTCCCTGGTGGGGCAGGCGGGTGGCCAGCCGGGGGATGACGAAGGCCAGCGGCACCCCCATCACCATGGTGACGGCGAGGAGCAGTCCCGCGGTGCGCGCGGGGACACCGGCGTCGCGGAAGATCTGCGCCATCCAGCCCATGGTGATGTACGCGGCGGTGGCCTGGAGCCCGAAGAACGCGGCGAGGGCCCAGGCGGTACGGCTCCGGGTGATCCGCAGCCCGTCGGCGTCCGGCCGGCCGGCGCCGGTGTCGGCGCCCGTCCCGCTCCCGGCGGGGCCCTCCGGGGCGCCCGGGAGGGTGGCCCGCGCGCGTGACAGGGGGATCCAGGGCAGTACGGCGGCTGCGGCGAGGACGGCCCAGAGCGCGAGTCCGGACCTCCAGCTGCCGCCGAGGGCGTCGGTGACGGGCACGGTCACCGCGGCCGCCGCGGACGTGCCGAGCGCGAGCGCCATCGAGTACAGGCCGGTCATGGAGCCGACCCGGTCCGGGAACCAGTGCTTGACGATGACGGGCATCAGCACGTTGCTGACGGCGATGCCCATGAGGGCGAGCGCGCTGGCCGCGAGGAATCCGGCGGTGCCCCCCACGTAGGGGCGGATCAGCAGGCCCGAGGCGATGGCGGCCATGCCGGCGCCGACCACCGCCGCGGTTCCGAAGCGGCGGGCCAGCCGGGGGGCCATGACGCCGAAGACGGCGAAGCAGAGCGGGGGTACCGACGTGAGGAGTCCGGCGACGCTGCCGCTCATGCCGAGCCCGTCGCGCACCTCTTCGAGGAGGGCACCGAGGCTGGTGATCGCGGGACGCAGGTTGAGGGCCGTGAGGACGATGCCGACCACCACCAGACGCGTCGCCCACGCGCGCGTGGGGTGCGTCCGGGCCTCGGGCTCCGTGCCGGCGGAGCTGCGTATCGGTGCGGACGTCGTCGCCCGGGTCTCCTCGGTAGCCATGACGCCATCATAGAATCATGGGATGAATGGCTGTCCACTGCCCTTCCGCTACTCTCCGGAGCCACCGGCCACACACAGGGCCGGGCACGCAGCGCCCCACGAAGGACCGTCATGCCGCTGAGCCACCCCCGCCGATCGGCCCTGTCCGAGCAGGTCATCTCCGAGCTGCGGACGCAGATCACCTCGGGTGAATGGCCGGTCGGCTCCCGCATCCCCACCGAGCCGGAGCTGGTCGAGCAGCTCGGGGTGGCCCGCAACACCGTCCGCGAGGCCGTACGGGCGCTCGCCCACAACGGCCTGCTCGACAGCCGGCAGGGCTCGGGCACGTACGTGGCGGCGACCAGCGAACTGGCGGGCGTGATGCACCGCCGTTTCGCCGACGCCGATCCCCGGCACGTCGCGGAACTGCGCTCCACGCTGGAGTCGAGCGCGGCGAAGCTGGCCGCCGAGCGGCGCACCGAGCGCGATCTCAAGCAGTTGGACGCGCTGCTCGTACGCCGCGAGGAGGCATGGGAGTCGGGTGACACGGAGGCCTTCGTGACCGCCGACGCCACCTTCCACCTGGCCGTGGTCGCGGCGTCCGGCAACGAGGTCATGAAGGCGCTGTACGCGGACCTCGTCGAGGTGCTGCGGGACTGGCTGCGCGAGGACGTCGGCGAGGAGCTGACGCCGGAGACGTACATGGACCACGCGCGGCTCGTCGACGCGATCCGCGCAGGAGACCCCGAGACGGCGGCGGCCCGGGCGGCCGGCTACCCGTTCCTGTGCCGGCCGGGCCGCCCGCGGCCGGGGGCGCCGGAGCGGCCCGCGGGCCAGGGCGACATGGGCTGAGCGCTCAGTGCTTCCCGGCCCGTTCAGCCCCGGCCCGGCGGTGCGGGGCGACGGTCAGGTCCTGGCCCTCACGGCCGGTGGCTGACCCAGACCGCGCGGATCTCCTTCCAGCAGCGTCCCGTCAGCCGCACGGTCTCGGCCGGGCCGACGAGGACCGGTGAGCCGTCGCTGTCGATGTCCCACCAGCGGTCGCACTCGACGTGCAGGGCGACCCGGTCGACCTCCGGAAAGGGGTTGTGGCAGTAGGCGGTGGCGTGGGAGCCGTCGATCCTCGTACGGCACTCGGCGCCGGACGGCCGGTCGTCGCCCACGCGCGCGTGGGGGACGGTCTTCGCGACGTGCGCGGCCGACGCCTGCGAGGGCAGCGCGACGAGGAGGGCCAGAGCGGCCGGCAGCAGGGCGGAGCGTGGGGTAAGACGCACAAGTGGTACCTCCTCGGCCGTACGGGGGAGGGGGAACGTGCGGAACTCGTACTCCAGGGTGCGCCGCCCCCTGCCGCCCGCGCCCGGCCGGCAGGGCCGAACGGGTGACGCCCCGCCCCCCGCGCACTGCGGGGAACGGGGCGTCGTCACCGTACGAAAGTGCACGTCAGGGGCGTCGCGCCGGTCCGGCGGACCGGGACCGGCGGCCCCCCCACGGGCCCTACGCGCCGATCGCGTGCAGACCGCCGTCGACGTGGATGATCTCGCCGGTGGTCTTCGGGAACCAGTCGCTGAGCAGGGCGACGACACCGCGGCCGGCCGGCTCGGGGTCCTTGAGGTCCCACTCCAGGGGCGCGCGGCTGTCCCAGACCTGGGCGAGCTCGCTGAAGCCCGGGATGGACTTGGCGGCCATCGAGCCGATCGGGCCGGCCGAGATCAGGTTGGAGCGCACGTTCTGCTTGCCCAGGTCGCGGGCGAGGTAGCGGTTGGTGGCCTCCAAAGCGGCCTTCGCCGGGCCCATCCAGTCGTACTGCGGCCAGGCGTACTGCGCGTCGAAGGTGAGGCCGACGACGGAGCCGCCGTTCCGCATCAGCGGCAGGCAGGCCATGGTCAGCGACTTCAGCGAGAACGCCGAGACGTGCATGGCCGTGGCGACCGACTCGAACGGGGTGTTGAGGAAGTTGCCGCCGAGGGCGTCCTGCGGCGCGAAGCCGATGGAGTGGACCACGCCGTCCAGGCCGCCCAGCTCCTCGCCGACGACGTCGGCGAGGCGGCCGAGGTGCTCGTCGTTGGTGACGTCGAGCTCGATGACCTTGGTGGGCCTGGGCAGCTTCCTGGCGATGCGCTCGGTCAGGGTGGGCCGCGGGAACGCGGTCAGGATGATCTCCGCGCCCTGCTCCTGGGCCAGCTTGGCGGTGTGGAAGGCGATGGAGGACTCCATCAGCACACCGGTGATCAGGACGCGCTTGCCCTCGAGAATTCCGCTCATGTCGTTCAGTGACCCATTCCCAGTCCGCCGTCAACGGGGATGACGGCTCCAGTGATGTACGAGGCGTCGTCCGAGGCGAGGAACCGCACCGTCGCGGCGACCTCCTCGGGCTGGGCGTACCGGCCCAGCGGCACCTGCTTCACGATGTTCTCGCGCTGCTCGTCGCTGAGGGCCTTCGTCATGTCCGTGTCGACGAAACCGGGCGCCACGACGTTGAAGGTGATGTTGCGCGAGCCGAGCTCGCGGGCGAGGGAACGCGCGAAGCCGACGAGGGCGGCCTTGGACGCGGCGTAGTTCGCCTGCCCCGCGGAGCCGAGCAGCCCGACCACCGAGGAGATCAGGACGACGCGGCCCTTCTTGGCCCGCAGCATGCCGCGGTTGGCACGCTTGACGACGCGGAAGGTGCCGGTGAGGTTGGTGTCCACGACCGACGCGAAGTCCTCCTCGGACATCCGCATCAGGAGCTGGTCCTTGGTGACGCCGGCGTTGGCGACGAGGACCTCGACCGGGCCGTGCTGGGCCTCGATCTCCTTGTAGGCCTGCTCCACCTGCTCGGTGTCGGTGATGTCGCACCTGACGGCGAGGCAGCCCAATGCGGTCAGGGCGGCCGGCGGCTCACCCGACCGGTACGTGATCGCGACCTTGTCTCCGGCGTCGGCGAACGCCTGGGCGATGGCGAGGCCGATGCCCCGGTTGCCTCCGGTGACGAGAACCGAGCGGCTCAACGGATCACCCTTTCGATAGCGGACGTGGTACCTCGGAAACCTATCGGTACCGCCCGCCCCGCAAAGAATCGGGCGTCGACAGCGACACGCTGCACGTCCTGTCGGGTCCCTACAGCCGGACCACTTCTCGTGATCCGGGGCGGCCGGAAGCCCGAACGGGGCGGACCGCGGGCCCCGTCACTCTTTGGTTACCGGAACGGCTCACCTACGCGTGTCCGGGCCGCTGCGTGCGGTGTCGACCGACGCGGCGAGGGCGTCGATGTCCGAGGCCAGACTCCGCCAAGGGCGGGAGAGATAGACGACGTGTCGCCAGATCCTCAGCCGCCCCTCCCCCACCGGTACCTCCACGACTCCTGGCCTGCCGGAGGCGTAGACGAGATGCCCCTCGGCGAGACCGAGGCGTACGCAGTACGCGGTCATTTGGTACAGGTCACCCCGCTGCGGTCTGGTCTTGAACTTGGCGTCCAGGACGACGGCTTGGCGCATCGCCCCGTCGCGAGGCGACGGCAGGTAGTGCACGAGGTCGGGCTTGAGGGCGTGTCTGCCCGCGACGTCCAGGGAGAAGTTCCGGTCCTGCGGTTCGGGCCTGCCCCCGATGCGCAGGCGCAGGGCCTCGCCGACCGCGCGGGCCAGGTAGGCCTCGAAGAGGCGCCACATGGTCACGAGCATCCCGTCGACGGCGATCTCACGGCCGTCACCGAGTTCGTAGGAGGCACCGCGCAGGACGAGTTCGGCGAGGACGAGGGCGTGGGCGTAGCGGGCGTTGCGCCGGTCGGGGGTCCAGCGGGGTGACGGGGCCCCGGCGGGCAGGAGCGGGACTCCGTCGAGCCGGGCGGTGAGGCGCTGGAGGGCGGAGCGCGGTTCGGGGTCGAGGCCGGGCACGCGCAGGAGGCGGCGGGCGGCGGCGAGGAGGAGTCGGTTCTCCGGTATGTCGGGCGTGTGGTCGTCGTAGGCGACTTCCAGGGGCACGGGGACACCCGGTCTGCGGCGAAGCTGGTCGGCGTGGCGGATGCGGCCCCGGACGACGGGCAGCGTGTCGTACGTCTCCCGGTAGTCGTGGAGGACGCCGTGCAGCAGGGCGCGTTCGGCGGCGGAAACGAAGGCGTGCGCTAGGGCCGGAAGGAGGTCCGGGCGGGCGTCGGCGGTGACCGGGCGCGGATCGAAGTCGACGCGCTCGGGGCATAGGAGACGAGGTGGAGGAGACGGTCGACCGGGACCTTGGGGGTGATCGTCAGCTGGAGGGTGCCATCGCCCACGCCGAGGCGTACGGAGCCCACGGCGCCTTGGCGTACGTCTCCAGCGGAAGGGCGAGGGTATCGAACACCGCTTGGGGGAGCCGGTCGTAGGTCAGACCCTGCTCCCCCGCCGATTCCAGGGCCCGGTACAGCGCGCCACGTACTTGGCTGACCAGGGCGAAGTCGTTGAAATGGCCGGCCTGGAGGCTGGCGTCCTGCCGGTTGTCGACAAAGGTGAGCAGTTTGCGTGCCTTCTTCGTCAGGTCCGGCTGGTCGCGCAGGGAACGCACGACGCGGGAACTGATCAGGGAGACGGCGGAGCTGCGGCCCTCCGCGGAGAAGGTGCCCAGCTTGGCGAGGTCCTTGAGCCTCAGCTGCTCGTACGAGGTGCGGCAGTGGAGACAGAAGCGGAAGGGTGCGGCGATCCACCAGGCGCGCAGGCCCGTGCCGGGCTCGGTCGCCCGGCCGTCCGGGCCGATCCACACCTCTTGGGGAAGATCTCCCGACCGGGTCTTCAGGACCGTCGACCGGCCGTCGTCGTCGGTCTCGACCCAGCTCGCCGGGAGGCGCCGGAACACGGCGCCCTCGTCATGCACGTCGGGCCAGGGCCGGTCGTCGCTGACGTAGAGGAAACCGTCGCCGTCGGCGGCGGGGGCGTCCGGGTCCTCCCGAGCCTCGAACACCGCGCCCTCGTGCTCGGCGGGGCGAGTGACCACCAGGTACTCCTTGCCGCAGTCGCGGCAGAAGTGCAGAGGGACGAGCGGCTTGTCGCGGTGATCAGGGACCCGGGTCTGGTACTGGCTGGTGAGGTGGCGGCGGCCGGGCGGCTCGAAGCTGACGTAGACGGTGTCGCCCTTGGACAGGAACTGGTGCAGCCGGAAGGCGAACAGGGGCCTGTCCAGCTCCCGGTGCCTGGCCCTCGCTCCGACGCGCAGCACTGTCTCGATGGCACGGTGACAGGCCTCGGCGGGCTCCCCGCTCGCTTCGGCCAGCAGCCCGGACGCCTGCGGGATCGTCAGCGGGGGGCGGCGGACGAGCCGCCCACCGGGCTCCTCCACGGCCAGCCCCACGGTGTCCTCGACCCAGACAGCGAGGGGATCGCGGCTCAGGGTCTCGTACTCGGACGGAAGCTCATGAGGCGTTGCGGCGGCGCGGCGGACGGCGTCGGCAAGGGGTTCGCGGGGTGCACTCCGGGTACCGCGTCGGGGCCCGGGTCCGTCGAACGCTCCAGGGTCTCGCCGATCACACGCTTCGGCTCGATCTTCGTACCGAACAGGCGTGTGGCGACCTTGGCGATCTCCTTCCGGGCCTCGGCGAAGGTGACGCCGGTCGCCATCGTGGCCGACGTCCCGATGCACTGGAGTCCGGGCGCCTCACAGGCGTCTCGCAGGCGACGGACGAGAAGGGCGACGTCGGCTCCCTGACGGCCCCGGTAGGTGTGCAGCTCGTCGAGAGCGAGGAAGCGCAGCCCACGGGCAGCGCCGATCAGTTCCCGCCGCTCGTCGGGGCGGGTGAGGAGGTACTCCAGCATCACGTAGTTGGTGAGCAGGATGTCCGGCTTGCTCTTCAGGACCTGGAGTTTCTGCTCGGAGTTCTCCTGGCCTGTGTACCGGGCGAAGGTCACCTTGCGGTGGCCCTCGGGAACGCCCCACGTCAGGTACTTCTCCAGCTCGTGGAGCTGACTGTTGGCCAGCGCGTTCATGGGATAGACGACGATCGCCGAGATCCCGTCGGGGTTCGGGTGCCGCAGCACCTTGTCGACGATCGGCACGATGTAGGTCAGGCTCTTGCCCGAACCGGTACCCGTGCTCAGTACGTACGAGTCTCCGCGGTCGGCCACGGCGATGGCCTCGCGCTGATGCTGGTGGAGGGACAGGGTGCGGCTACCGGGGTCGTTCAGGTGCTTCTTGTGCCGAAAGTACTCCCGGCACATCGGGTGCAGCAGACCGTCGTCACACAGGGAGGCGACCGTTCCACCACTGCGGAAGGTGGGATTCAGCGCAAGCTTGGGGTCGGGCCAGCGGGTCTTGCGCTCGCGCTCGCCGGCAAGGTGACTCTCGATGTCCGGGTCTCGCACGGCAACAAGGGAGCTGGTGAACGCCTCGTACTCGGCGATGAGGTCGTGGTGGACACCGAAAACGTCCATGGTCGGCTGGGCCCCCTTGCAGTTCTACTCGCTCACCCGCGCGGTCCAACGGCCAGGTCACACACCACGGAACGCCCCCACGTAACTGCTCCACCCTACTGCTCCGCACGGACGTCCTCGTCAGTGATTTCGTTCTTTGCCGTGCAGGCAGGAAGGGTCGTGCGCATTTCCGGGGAATGGGCCCGGCGAGCCGTGATTCACTGCGTGCGACGGTCAGTACAGGCGAACAGTTCGAAGGGATCGCACCCGTGCCCCATGAAATCGATCAGTCGTTTCTCGCACTGCCGCTGCGGGCGCTGGCCGACGCGGCGCTCGCGCGGGCCCGGGCGCTGGGCGCCGAGCACGCGGACTTCCGGTTCGAGCGGGTGCGCAGCGCGTCCTGGCGGCTGCGGGACGCGAAACCGTCCGGATCCTCGGACACCACGGACCTGGGGTACGCGGTGCGGGTGGTGCACGGCGGGACGTGGGGGTTCGCGTCGGGCGTGGACCTCACGATGGACGCCGCCGCGAAGGTCGCCTCCCAGGCCGTGGCCATGGCGAAGCTGTCCGCGCAGGTGATCGCGGCGGCCGGCTCCGAGGAGAGGGTGGAGCTGGCCGACGAGCCGGTGCACGCCGAGAAGACCTGGATCTCCGCGTACGACATCGACCCGTTCTCCGTGCCGGACGAGGAGAAGTCCGCGCTCCTCGCCGACTGGAGCGCGCGGCTGCTGGCCGCCGGCGGGGTCGACCACGTCGACGCCTCGCTGCTGACGGTGCACGAGAACAAGTTCTACGCCGACACGGCGGGGACGGTGACGACCCAGCAGCGGGTGCGGCTGCATCCGCAGCTCACCGCGGTCGCCGTCGACGGGTCGACCGGGGAGTTCGACTCGATGCGGACCGTCGCGCCGCCCGTCGGACGCGGCTGGGAGTACCTGACGGGCACCGGCTGGGACTGGGACGCGGAGCTGGAGCGGATCCCGGAGCTGCTGGCCGAGAAGATGCGGGCGCCGAGCGTGGAGGCGGGGGTGTACGACCTCGTCGTCGACCCCTCGAACCTGTGGCTGACCATCCACGAGTCCATCGGGCACGCCACCGAGCTGGACCGGGCGCTCGGTTACGAGGCCGCGTACGCCGGGACGTCCTTCGCCACCTTCGACCAGCTCGGCAAGCTCAGGTACGGCTCCGAGCTGATGAACGTCACCGGTGACCGCACCGCCGAGCACGGCCTGGCGACCATCGGGTACGACGACGAGGGCGTGGCCGGGCAGTCCTGGGACCTGGTGAAGGACGGCACCCTGGTCGGCTACCAGCTGGACCGGCGGATCGCGCGGCTGACCGGCTTCGAGCGGTCCAACGGCTGCGCGTACGCCGACTCCCCCGGGCACGTGCCCGTGCAGCGGATGGCGAACGTGTCGCTGAAGCCGGATCCGGCCGGCCTGTCCACGGAGGGCCTCATCGGCAGCGTCGACCGCGGGATCTACGTCGTCGGCGACCGCTCCTGGTCGATCGACATGCAGCGCTACAACTTCCAGTTCACCGGGCAGCGCTTCTTCAAGATCGAGAACGGCCGGCTCACCGGCCAGCTGCGCGACGTCGCCTACCAGGCCACGACCACGGACTTCTGGGGTTCCATGGCGGCCGTCGGCGGTCCGCAGACCTATGTGCTCGGCGGCGCGTTCAACTGCGGCAAGGCCCAGCCGGGCCAGGTCGCGGCGGTGTCGCACGGCTGCCCGTCCGCCCTCTTCAAGGGCGTCAACATCTTGAACACCACGCAGGAGGCCGGTCGATGAGCACACGCACCAACAAGCCGCACGAGATCGTCGAGCGGGCCCTGGAGCTGTCCCGCGCGGACGGCTGCGTGGTGATCGCCGACGAGCGGTCGACCGCGAACCTGCGCTGGGCGGGCAACGCGCTGACCACCAACGGCGTCACCCGCGGGCGCACGCTGACGGTCGTCGCCACGGTCGAGGGCCGCGAGGGCACGGCGTCCGGCGTCGTCACGCGGGCGGCCGTGACGGCGGACGACCTGGAGCCGCTGGTACGGGCCGCCGAGGAGGCCGCGCGCGGGGCGGGCCCCGCCGAGGACGCGCAGCCGCTGGTCACGGGGGTGTCCCACTCCCCCGACTTCACGGACGCGCCCGCCGAGACCTCGTCGGCGGTGTTCACCGACTTCGCGCCCGCGCTCGGCGAATCGTTCGCACGCGCGCGTGCCGGCGGACGCGAGCTGTACGGCTTCGCCAACCACGAACTGGTCACCAGCTATCTCGGTACGTCGACGGGGCTGCGGCTGCGCCACGACCAGCCGAACGGGACCCTGGAGCTGAACGCGAAGTCGCCGGACCGTACCCGCTCGGCGTGGGCGGGGCGTGCCACACGCGACTTCAAGGACGTCGACCCGGCGGCGCTGGACGCGGAGCTCGCCACCCGGCTCGACTGGGCCCGGCGGCGGATCGAGCTGCCCGCGGGGCGCTACGAGACGCTGCTGCCGCCGACCGCCGTCGCGGACCTGCTGATCTACCAGTACTGGTCGGCGGCGGCCCGGGACGCGGCAGAGGGCCGCACGGTGTTCAGCAGGCCCGGAGGCGGCACCCGCGTCGGCGAGAAGCTCGCCGGGCTGCCACTGACCCTGCGCAGCGACCCGGACGAGCCGGGCCTTGAGTCCGCGCCGTTCGTCCTCGCGCACTCCTCCGGCGACGACGCGTCCGTCTTCGACAACGGGCTGCCGCTGACGGCCACCGAGTGGATCTCCGGGGGCGAGCTGAGGCATCTGTCGACCACCCGGCACAGCGCCGGGCTCACCGGACTGCCGGTGGCGCCGTCGATCGACAACCTGATCCTGGACGGCGGCGGTGACCGCTCCCTGGAGGAGATGGTCGCCGGCACCGAGCGGGGTCTCCTGCTGACCTGCCTCTGGTACATCCGGGAGGTCGACCCGGCGACGCTGCTGCTGACCGGCCTGACCCGGGACGGCGTCTACCTCGTGGAGGACGGGCAGGTCGTCGGCGAGGTGAACAACTTCCGGTTCAACGAGTCGCCGGTGGACCTGCTGCGGCGTGCGACCGAGGCCGGGCGCACCGAGAAGACGCTGCCCAGGGAGTGGGGCGACTGGTTCACCAGGGCGGCGATGCCCGCGCTGCGCATCCCCGATTTCAATATGAGCTCTGTCAGCCAGGGCGTATAACCTCGTAGTCGGCCGCCACCCGGCTGCCTCATGATCACCGAGGAGACACGAGAACCGTGACGGACATCGTCGACGAACTGCAGTGGCGGGGGCTGATCGCCCTCTCCACTGACGAGGACGCACTGCGCAAGGCGTTCGCGGACGGTCCCGTCACGTTCTATTGCGGTTTCGACCCGACCGCGCCCAGCCTGCACCTCGGCAACCTGGTGCAGATCCTCACGATGCGCCGGATCCAGCAGGCGGGCAACCGCCCGCTGGGTCTGGTGGGCGGCGCGACGGGTCTGATCGGTGACCCGAAGCCGAACTCGGAGCGCACGCTGAACGCCCCCGAGGTCGTGGCCCAGTGGGTGGAGCGGCTGCGCGCGCAGATCGCCCCGCTGCTGGACTTCGAGGGTCCGCACGCCGCGGTGATGGTCAACAACCTGGACTGGACCCAGGACATGTCGGCCATCGAGTTCCTGCGCGACATCGGCAAGCACTTCCGGGTCAACAAGATGATCGCGAAGGAGGCCGTCTCCCGGCGGCTCACCTCCGACGCGGGCATCAGCTTCACCGAGTTCAGCTACCAGATCCTGCAGGGCATGGACTTCCTGGAGCTGTACCGGAGGTACGGCTGCACGCTGCAGACCGGCGGCAGCGACCAGTGGGGCAACCTCACCTCGGGCACCGACCTGATCCACCGGGTCGAGCCGGAGGCCGCGGTGCACGCCCTCGCCACCCCGCTGATCACCAAGGCGGACGGCACCAAGTTCGGCAAGACCGAGTCCGGCACGATCTGGCTCGACCCCGAGATGACGACGCCGTACGCGTTCTACCAGTTCTGGCTGAACGCGGACGACCGGGACGTCTCGAACTTCCTGCGCATCTTCAGCTTCAGGTCCCGTGAGGAGATCGAGGAACTGGAGCGGCAGACCCAGGAGCGCCCCCAGGCCCGGGCGGCCCAGCGGGCGCTCGCCGAGGAGCTGACGACGATGGTGCACGGCGCCGGCCAGACGGCCGCCGTCGTCGCCGCGTCCAGGGCGCTGTTCGGCCAGGGCGAGCTGACGGACCTGGACGAGGGCACGCTGGCCGCGGCCCTCTCCGAGGTGCCGCACGTCCAGGTCGCCGAACTCGGCCCGGTGGTGGACCTCTTCGCCGAGGTGGGTCTGGTCGCGAGCAAGTCGGCCGCGCGCCGCACGGTCAAGGAGGGCGGGGCGTACGTGAACAACGTGAAGGTCGCCGCCGAGGACGCGGTGCCCGCCGCCTCCGACCTCCTGCACGGCCGCTGGCTGGTGCTGCGCCGGGGCAAGAAGAACCTGGCCGCGGTCGAGGTCACGAACGGCTGACCGCCCGCCCGCATCCGTACGCGCCTCCGGTGGACCCGGGGGCGCGTACGTGCGCCGGGCCGGGTACGAGGGGGGCGGTCCCGTCCGGGGCCGCTTCCCGCCTCCGACGGTCAGGCCCGCTGACGCCGCTTGTTGCCCCGCATCGCCATGTACAGCATGTCGCCGAGGAAGACGATCACGATGGCCGCGCCGAGCTGCAGCGCGTGCCGGCCCCAGTCGATGCCCTTGGTCGCCTCGATGCCGACGGCGCGGGCGATCGCGTTGCCCACGATGCCTCCGATGATGCCGAAGATCGTGGTCAGCCAGAGCGGACTGTGCTGCTTGCCCGGCAGAATGGCCTTGGCGAGCAGACCCAGCACGAACCCTACGATGATCGCCCACAACCAGCCCATGACTGCCTCCTAGTAGCACTCCGCGTACTGCTCCACGAGAGCATTTCGGCCAGTCTCGGCCTGCCCGCCATACAGCGCATGTCCGGCTCCGCCATACGCGGGACCCCTCGGCGTGGCCGCTCGCGCGCGGCGGGCCCCGGTCTCGTGACCGGCCGGGCGGCGGCGTACCGTGGAGTTTGTCCGGGCCCGGTTCCTGACGGGGTTCGTGGCGGGTACGAGCCGGGGCGTCGGACACAGGCGGGTGGTGCAGCGTGATGCTGAGACAGAGCAAGGACGAGGTCTTCCGGATCACCGGAGCCCGGCAGGGACTCGAGGAGGACGTCCGCGGCCGGCAGCGCCGGTACATCGTGTCGATGTCCGTCCGTACGGTCTCGGTGATCCTCGCGGCCGCCCTGTGGAACGTGGAGCGGCACGTCGCTCTGGTCGCCCTGGTGCTCGGCGCGGTCCTCCCCTACATCGCCGTGGTCCTCGCCAACGCGGGCCGCGAGAACGCGCCCTCGCTGCCCTCCACGTTCGTCACCGCACCGGTGCGGCCGATGCTCACCGGGTCCCCGCAGGACGGCTCCGCCCGGTCCGGGCCCGGTCCGCAAGCGGAGTCCGACCACGTCACAGGGGTGCCGGAAGCGGAACGCGACCCCTCGTGAAGCTCAAGAAAACCTCAGATCAATCACGTAGTTCCGGTGCCGGTCACCGGGTCCTCCGTGACATACTTCGTACGCGCTCCGCATCCCCCGTCGGAGCGACGGACCGACGCCGGGCAGCTCCCCCCGTGGCTGCCCGGCGTCGCCTTTTGTCTGGAGTCGCAAGGTGATCTCGCACAGTCCGGAGCCGTCCTCCGACTCCGGAGGCTCCGCGCCGATGTGCTCCGCCAAGGGCTGCCGGGCCGACGCCGAGTGGGTGCTGGCCTGGAACAACCCGAAGCTGCACACGCCGCAGCGCCGCAAGACCTGGCTCGCCTGCGAGGAGCACCGCGAGCACCTCTCGCAGTTCCTCGGCGTACGCGGGTTCCTGAAGGACGTCGTCCGCTTCGAGGAGTGGGAAGCGCCCCGGCAGGAGTCCTGACCGGGCCGCACCGCCGGCCGTGCCGGCGGTGCGGGCGGCCGGCCGGTCAGCCGCCGATGGACGACATCGGGCGCTCCGGCTGGAGGAACGACGGGTCGTCCAGGCCGGAGCCCGCCTTCTTGCCCCACATGGCGAGCTTCCAGATGCGGGCGATCTCCTCGTCGGGGGCGCCCGAGCGGAGCGCGGCGCGCAGGTCCGTCTCCTCGGTGGCGAACAGACAGGTGCGCACCTGGCCGTCGGCCGTCAGCCGGGTGCGGTCGCAGGCCGCGCAGAACGGGCGGGTGACCGAGGCGATCACTCCGACCCGGTGCGGGCCGCCGTCGACGACCCAGCGCTCGGCGGGGGCGGAACCCCGCTCCTCGGAGCCCTCCTCGGTGAGCTCGAAACGCGTGCGCAGCGCGGTGAGGATGTCGCCCGCGGTGACCATGCCCTCGCGCTTCCAGCCGTGCTGGGCGTCGAGGGGCATCTGCTCGATGAACCGCAGCTCGTAGTCGTGCTCGACGGCCCAGGCCAGCAGGTCGGGGGCCTCGTCCTCGTTCAGTCCGGGCATCAGGACGGTGTTGACCTTGACGGGGGTCAGACCGGCCTCGCGTGCCGCTTCGAGGCCCGCGACGACGTCGCGGTGGCGGTCGCGGCGGGTGAGGGTCTTGAAGACGTCCGGGCGCAGGGTGTCGAGGGAGACGTTGACGCGGTCCAGGCCGGCCGCCTTCAGCGCGGTCGCGGTGCGCCTGAGGCCGATGCCGTTGGTGGTCAGGGACATCCGGGGGCGCGGTGCGAGGGCCGCGACCCGCTCGACGATGCCGACGAGTCCCGGGCGCAGCAGCGGCTCGCCGCCGGTGAAGCGGACCTCGGTGATGCCGAGCAGCCCGACCGCGACGCCGATGAGGCGGACGATCTCGTCGTCGGTGAGCAGGTCGGGCTTGGCCAGCCACTGGAGGCCCTCTTCGGGCATGCAGTAGGTGCAGCGCAGGTTGCAGCGGTCGGTCAGCGAGACGCGCAGGTCGGTGGCCACCCGGCCGTAGGTGTCGATCAGCATGACGGCCCCCTCCCTCGATCCGGATCAGTTCTCGAGCCACTAGCGAGCCTACGTGAAGGGACCGACATCGTGAGCCGCCCGATCCCACGAGGAGGGCCACGGCCGTGTCGTAGGGAGCTACGACACGGCCGTGGGCGCGGGGGCGGGGAGGGTGTGGGTCAGTGCGCCCCGGTGCCGGTGAGGGAGCGGACCTCCAGCTCGGCGTACTTGCCGGTGTCGGGTTCCTCCTTGGACAGCACGGTGCCGAGCCAGCCCAGCGCGAAGCCGACGGGGATGGAGATGATGCCCGGGTTGTCCAGCGGGAACCAGTGGAAGTCGACGTCGGGGAACATCGCCGAGGGCTTGCCGGAGACCACCGGGGAGAACAGCACGAGGCCGACCGCCGTGACCAGGCCGCCGTAGATCGACCACAGCGCGCCCTGGGTGGTGAACCGCTTCCAGAACAGGCTGTAGAGGATGGTCGGCAGGTTGGCGGACGCGGCGACCGCGAAGGCCAGCGCGACCAGTCCGGCGACGTTCATGTCCCGGGCGAGGGCACCGAGGCCGATGGAGACGGCGCCGATGGCGACCGTCGCGTAGCGGGCGGCGCTCATCTCCTGCTTCTCGGTCGCCTGGCCCTTCTTGATGACGTTCGCGTAGATGTCGTGGGCGAACGACGAGGACGAGGCCAGGGTCAGGCCGGCGACGACCGCGAGGATCGTGGCGAAGGCGACCGCCGAGATGGAGGCGAGCAGGACGGCGCCCCAGTTGGAGTCGACGCCGCCGAGGTGCAGGGCGAGCAGGGGTGCCGCCGTGTTGCCGGCGGCGTTGGAGGCGATGATCTCGTCGGGTTTGATCAGCGCCGCGGCGCCGAAGCCGAGGGCGATGGTCATCAGGTAGAAGCCGCCGATGAGGCCGATCGCCCAGTTCACGGACTTCCGCGCGGCCTTGGCCGTGGGCACCGTGTAGAAGCGGATCAGGATGTGCGGCAGGCCGGCGGTGCCGAGGACCAGGGCGATGCCCAGGGAGATGAAGTCGAGCTTGGTCGTGGAGTCGACGCCGTACTTGAGGCCCGGCTCCAGGAAGGAGGAGCCCTTGCCGCTGTTCTCGGCGGCCTTGCCGAGCAGGTCGGAGATGTTGAAGTCGAACTTGAGGAGCACCAGGAAGGTGATCAGCAGGGCGCCGATGATCAGCAGGACCGCCTTGACCATCTGGACCCAGGTGGTGCCCTTCATGCCGCCGATGGTGACGTACACGATCATCAGGACGCCGACCAGGGCGACGATGCCGACCTTGCCCGCGTCGCTGGTGATGCCGAGGAGCAGGGAGACGAGGACGCCCGCCCCGGCCATCTGAGCCAGCAGGTAGAAGATCGAGACGACGATCGTGGAGGTGCCGGCGGCGGTGCGCACGGGGCGCTGGCGCATGCGGTACGCGAGGACGTCACCCATCGTGTACCGGCCGGAGTTGCGCAGCGGTTCGGCGACCAGCAGCAGCGCCACCAGCCAGGCGACGAGGAAGCCGATGGAGTAGAGGAAGCCGTCGTAGCCGAAGAGGGCGATGGCGCCCGCGATGCCGAGGAAGGACGCGGCGGACATGTAGTCGCCGGAGACGGCGAGTCCGTTCTGGAAACCGGTGAACTGGCGGCCGCCCGCGTAGAAGTCGGCGGCGTCCTTGGTCTGGCGGCCCGCCCAGACGGTGATGACGAGCGTCGCGAGAACGAACACCGCGAACAGGGAGATGATCAGTGTGCGGTGCTCACTGGCCTCGCCCGCGGCGAGAGTGGTCAGTGCGGGGCTCATGCGCCGCCCTCCATCCGGGACTTGATGGCCTCGGCCTTGGGGTCGAGTTTCGCGGCGGCGTGCCGCGAGTACCACCAGGCGATGAGGAACGTGGTGAGGAACTGGGCGAGACCGAACACCAGGGCGACGTTGATGTTGCCGAACAGCTTGGTGCCCATGAAGTCGCCCGCGTAGTTCGAGAGCAGGACGTACAGCAGGTACCAGGCGATGAAGGCGACGGTCAGGGGGAAGGCGAACGAGCGGTGGGCGCGGCGCAGTTCACCGAACTCCGCGCTGCCTTGCACCTCGACGAACTGCTCGGTGGCGGGGAGCCGGGGCGGGGTCTCGGACGGGGGCGGCGTTTCGGTGGCCACGGAGTCTCCTCGCGTTGCGGGTGCGGTGACGACGGTGGACGGGAGCGGGTCGGTGTTCTCGTGCCGGGACGGGGACGAAGGGGACGGGTTCGGGGACGGGTTCGGCACGGACATGGCTGGTCTTCCTCGCGGTGACATGGATCACGTTGACCGGGAGTCGACGCATGTGCTCCGGAACGTGCTCCGAGGGGGCGCGACGGTGCGCACGCTCCCTGTTCAAGGTCACGGCGCCACGCGCGCACCGGTTCAACTCACCGGGTCTCTTTCGGAAGTCGTCACCGGAACATCGCCGGAACTCATTGCTGGCCAGGTCGGGCGGGGGATAGCTTCGCCCTGCACCACTCCGTCATGCACCTGCCCGAAGACCACCCTGTTTTCGGGCGGTTCCGTTTCCGGATGATGTGGAGACCCCATGGCTCATCTGCGTTCCAGACGCCGTCTCGCCCTCGCCGTTCCGGCCGCGCTGGCGCTCACGGCATCGGTCGGATTCATGCCGGGCACCGCCTCGGCCGCACCGCACTCCGCCCCGGCCACGGCGAGCGCCGACAGCCCGAACCTCAGCTACGTCGTGAACGTCCGCCCCGGTCACGGGGTTTCCCAGCACGTGAAGAGGGCCATCGCCAAGGCCGGCGGCACCGTCGTGACGTCGTACGACCGGATCGGCGTCATCGTCGTCCACTCGTCGGACGCCGACTTCGCCGCGAAGATCCGCAAGGCGCACGGTGTCGAGTCGGCGGGTGCCACCCGTACGGCGCCGCTGCCCGCGCAGTCGACGACCGACATGGGCGCGCCGATCAAGCTCAGCGCCGCGCAGGCCGACGCCGCGGGCGCCGAGGCGGCCGCGGGGCAGGACCCGCTGGAGCCCCTGCAGTGGGACCTGCCCGCCATCAAGGCGGACAAGGCGCACGAGAAGTCGCTGGGCAGCCCCAAGGTCACGGTCGCCGTCATCGACACCGGCGTCGACGACACGCACCCCGACATCGCGCCCAACTTCGACCGCGACGCCTCCGTCAACTGCGTGTCGGGCAAGCCGGACACCACCGACGGGGCCTGGCGGCCGAGCGCCTCGGAGAGTCCGCACGGCACCCATGTCGCCGGTGAGATCGCGGGCGCCAAGAACGGCATCGGGATGACCGGCGTCGCGCCCGGCGTGAAGGTGTCCGGCATCAAGGTCGGCAACCCGGACGGCTTCTTCTACACGGAGGCCGTGGTCTGCGGCTTCGTGTGGGCGGCCGAGCACGGCGTCGACGTGACCAACAACAGCTATTACACCGACCCGTGGTACTTCAACTGCGCGGACGACCCCGACCAGAAGGCCCTCGTCACCGCCATCACCCGGGCCACCCGGTACGCGGAGAAGAAGGGCACGGTCAACGTCGCGGCGGCCGGCAACGAGAACTACGACCTGGCGGCGGACGAGATCACCGACCCGGTGTCGCCGAACGACTCGACCCCCTCGGACCGGGTGATCGACCCGTCCGAGTGCCTCGACATACCCACCCAGCTGCCGGGCGTCGTCACGGTCGCCGCGACGGGCGCGAAGGGCATCAAGTCGTCCTTCTCCAACCACGGCCTGGGCGTCATCGACATCGCCGCCCCGGGCGGTGACTCGACGAGGTACCAGACCCCCGCCCCGCCGGCCACGAGCGGTCTGATCCTCGGCCCGCTGCCGGGCGGCCAGTGGGGTTACATGGCCGGTACGTCGATGGCGTCCCCGCACGTCGCGGGTGTCGCGGCGCTCATCAAGTCGACGCACCCGCACGCTCCCGCGTCGCTGGTCAAGGCCCTCCTGTACGCGGAGGCCGACGCCACGCCGTGCACCGACCCGTACGACATCGACGCCGACGGCAAGGTCGACGCGGTGTGCGAGGGCACGAAGAACCACAACGGGTTCTACGGCTGGGGCACGGCCGACGCGCTGGACGCGGTGACCAAGTAGGCACCGGTTCCAGGGCACTTGGCGAGGCCGGGCGGCGGATGCCGTTCGGCCTCGCCGTACGTCCGGCGTCCGGCCTCACCGTATGTCCGGCCCGCGTGCCCCGGTCCGCCCGCGCTCGCGCGCGCAGGGCATCATGCCGTCATGACGCGATCACTTACCGGTACGGAGTCGGTGTGGGCGGCGCTCGGCGGGGACCCCGCCCGGCTGTCCCGGGTGTCCGTGGTGGAACGGGACGGGGCGCTGGACGCGCGGCTGCCGGTACGGGAGCTGGCGCGGGCCTGTGTGGGGGCGTGCGCGCTCGCGGGCGCCGAGCTGGCGGCCCGCCGCACTGGGGGCGAGGTGCCCGCGGTGTGGGTGGACGACGCGGCCGTGGCCACGGCGTTCACCAGCGAGCGGCACCTTTCGGTCGACGGCCGGGCGCCGGTCAACTTCGCGCCGATGTCGCGGTTCTGGCGGACCGGCGACGGCTGGGTGCGCACACACGCGAACTATCCGCACCACCGGGCACGGCTGCTGGGCGCGCTCGGGCTGTCCGGTGACGTGCCGGTGGAGACCGTCGCGGCCGTCATCGCCCGGCGGTCCGCCGCGGAGGTGGAGGACGCCGTGTACGCGGCGGGCGGCCTCGCGGTCGCCCTGCGTACGGCCGGGGAGTGGGCCGGGCACGCGCAGGGGGCGGCGGTCGCCGGACGGCCCCTGCTGAGCCGGGAGTGGATCGGCGACGGCCCCGTCCGTCCGCTCGGGCCGCTCACCGGTGCGCCGCTGCTGCCCGCCTCGGGCGTCCGGGTGTTGGACCTCACGCGGGTGCTGGCGGGCCCGGTCGCCGGCCGCAGCCTCGCCCTCCTCGGCGCCGACGTGCTGCGCGTGGACTCGCCGGGGCTGCCCGAACTCCCCGACCAGCACACGGACACCGGGTTCGGGAAGCGGTCCACGACGCTCGACCTCGCGGCGCGGGAGGACCGCCGCACGTTCGAGGAACTGCTCGCCACGGCCGACGTCGTGCTGTCCGGGTACCGTCCGGGCGCCCTGGACCGCTTCGGGCTCGCCCCGGAGGCACTGGCCGAGCGCAGGCCCGGCCTGGTGATCGCCCAGCTGTCGGCGTGGGGCGCCTACGGGCCGTGGGCCGAGCGGCGCGGCTTCGACAGTCTGGTGCAGGTCGCGACGGGGATCGCGGCGACGGAGGGCACCGCCGAGCGGCCCGGCGCGCTTCCGGCGCAGGCCCTCGACCACGGCACGGGGTACCTGCTCGCAGCGGCGGTGCTCCGCTCGCTCACCGAGGGGACCGAGCGGGGCGGGACCCGGCTCGTACGGGCGGCGCTGACGCAGACGGCCGCGTGGCTGACGGGCGGGCTCCGCGCGGCCCCGGACGGCACGGCGGCCGCCGCCGGTCCGGGCGGCGCCCGGTCCGGGCCGGGACAGGAAGAGGACGCCCTGCTCGCGGAGACCGACAGCGACCTGGGACGGCTGCGGTACGCCCTGCCGCCGGTCCGCTTCGCCGACGGGCCACGGACCTGGTCGCGCCCGCCGAGCCGCTGGGGCGGCGACGCCCCGCGCTGGGCCACGTCCTGAGACCGCCCCGGAGCCTCCCGGGACCCCCCACGCCGCGCCGGCCGCCGTGCCCGCCGGCCGGTGCCGGGCGGCAAGAGCCGGGCGGCGGGAGCCGGGCCGGTCAGCCGGTGATGAGGACCTTGAGCGCGGTGCGTTCGTCCATCGCCCTGTAGCCCTCGGGCACGTCCTCGAGGCCGACGGTGCGGTCGAAGACGGGCGAGGGGTCGATCGTGCCGTCGAGGACGTCGGGCAGCAGTTCGGGGATGTAGGCGCGGACGGGGGCGACGCCGCCGCGCAGGGCGACGTTCCGGTCGAACATCACGCCGAGGTCCAGGCCGGTGCCGCTGCCGTGCGGGACGCCGACGAAGCCGATGGCGCCTCCGTCACGGGTGATGTTCACGGCCGTGCTCATGGACTGCTCGGTGCCGACGGCCTCGACGACGCAGTGGGCGCCCTGGCCCCGGGTGAGTTCGCGCACCGCCTCGACGGCCGCGTCGCCGCGTCCGGCGACGACGTCCGTGGCCCCGAACCGCCGTGCGATGTCCGTCCGCTCCTGGTGGCGTCCGAGCGCGATGATCCGCTCGGCGCCGAGCCGCCTGGCGGCCAGGACGGCGCACAGGCCGACGGCCCCGTCACCGACGACGGCGACCGTCGCGCCGGGCCGGGCCCCGGCGCCGAGGGCCGCGTGGTGCCCGGTGCCCATCACGTCGGAGAGCGTGAGCAGCGCCGACAGCAGGCGGTCGTCGGAGGCCGCCTCCTTGGGCAGCCGGACGAGCGTCCCGTCCGCGTAGGGCACGCGCACGGCCTCGCCCTGCCCTCCGTCGTAGCCCACCGCGCCCCAGAAGCCGCCGTGCTCGCAGGAGGTGGTCAGGCCCTCGCGGCAGTAGTCGCAGACGCCGTCCGACCACATGAAGGGGGCGACGACCAGGTCGCCGCGGCGGACGCCCGCGACCTCGGAGCCGGTCTCCTCGACGACGCCGAGGAACTCGTGCCCGATGCGCTGGCCCGGCTTGCGCGCCGCCTCGCCCCGGTACGCCCACAGGTCGCTGCCGCAGACGCAGGAGCGCAGCACCCGCACGACGGCGTCGGTGGGCAGCTTCACCACGGGGTCGGGGACGTCCTCCACGCGCATGTCGTACGGGGCGTGAATGGTGGTGGCGCGCATGGCGAGGGTCCTTCTCGTGCTGTGTGCGGAGAGCGCTCAGGGGGTGGTCGAGCGCACCTCACCGTACGCCGACCTCGGCGCGGATGGCTCGCGCGGGCCGCCCAGCACGCCGCTGACCAGGAGGTACTGGGCGGCTGTGTAGGTGAGCATGACCCACAGGTCGGGCCTCGGGAGCTGCGGCAGGCCGGCGACGCCGGTGGCGATGAGGGTGTCCGAGAGCATGAACAGCGCACCGCCGGCCGCGGCCGTGACCCCGAGCCGGGTGGCCCGGTGCGCCATGGCCGTCAGCAGCAGGCTGTAACCGGCGACGGGGGCGCGCAGTCCGCCGGGCAGGCCGGACCACAGGAGGGCGACGGTGACGACGAGGGCGAGGGCGTAGCAGGAGGCGAGCAGGGCGCCACGCGCGCGTGGGGCGCTCCTCGCGAACAACAGCAGATAGCAGACGTGCCCGGCGGCGAAGGAGGCCATTCCGGCGAGGAACGCCGGCTGGGCGTCGAAGAGCAGCAGCAGGTCGCCGCCCCAGCCGCACAGCAGGGCGGCGACGAGCAGCCGGGGTGCGCGGCACATCGCCGCGTACGTGGCGAGCAGCGGCATCAGCAGGGGCTTGGCGACGAGGTGCCCGGGCTCGGACCCGGCGGCCAGGGAGGTCAGGTCGACGGCGGCCAGGAGGGCGAAGGCCCACAGCACCGGCGGGGCGTGCCGCGGGAACGCGCCGGGGCGCGCCGACTCGCCGGCTCCCGCTCCCGGGGGCCGCGCCCCGTGGACGGAGGTCACGCGACGGGTTCCGTGACCGGCTTGCCGTCCGCTGCCGCCGCCGCCCGCGTCGCCGGCGCGGGCTGCCAGCCCGGTCCGCGGAACACCCGCCCGGCCCGCTCCCGCCAACTCCGCGCCGCCCTGAGGTCCCTGGCGATGGCCGCGTACTCGTGGGTGGCGACGCGCAGCGGGTTGTAGGTGGTGATGTTCTTGGTGAGGCCGTAGACGGGCCGGTCGGTCTCGGGGACGAAGGAGCCGAAGAGGCGGTCCCAGACGATGAGGATGCCGCCGAAGTTCCGGTCGAGGTAGCCGCCCTGGGAGGCGTGGTGGACGCGGTGGTGCGAGGGCGTGTTGAAGACGAACTCGACGGGGCGCGGCAGCTTGCCGATGCGCTCGGTGTGGATCCAGAACTGGTAGACGAGGCTCGCGGAGGAGCAGAACGCGAGCGCCGCGGGGTGCACTCCGGCGGCGACGAGGGGCAGGTAGAACGGCCACACGGTGAGGGACGTCCAGGGCTGCCGCAGCGCGGTGGTGAGGTTGAACCTGCGGCTGGAGTGGTGGACGACGTGGCACGCCCAGAGGATGCGGATGACGTGGTGTCCGCGGTGCGACCAGTAGTAGAAGAAGTCCTGGGCGAGCAGCATCAGCGGCACGGTCCACCACAGGACCGGGACCCGCAGCGGGGTGAGTTCGTGGACGGCCGTGTAGACCGCGACGATCGGGATCTTCCACAGGAAGTCGAAGAACAGGCTGCCGAGACCCATGCCGAGACTGGTGGCGGCGTCCTTCGTCTCGTACCCGGCGGCGTCCTCGTCCGGATGAATTCTGACGCTCACGATCTCGATCACGGTGAGCAGCACGAAGGCGGGTATCGACCACAGCACGACATCGGGCAGGTTCGGCATGAGTGCACCGTAGGGCGGCCGGCCCGCCGCGGCTAGACGTTGTTACCGACAAGTATTTCCCGGGGTACGCGCTTGCTTGTTGGTGGTCCCGGCCAAGTCGCCGCGGGTCTCAGACCCCCGCCGCCCCCAGCAGGGCGCCGGCCCCGTACGTCACCGCCATGGCCAGCGCCCCGCCCGCGACGTTGCGCAGCACGGCCCGGCCCGCCGCGGCCGCGCCCAGCCGGGCGCTGAGCCAGCCGGTGAGCACCAGCGCGGCGAGCACCGACAGCACCGTGACGGCGAGGCGCCAGTCCGCCGGCGGGAGGACGATCGCGAGCAGGGGCAGCAGGGCGCCGACCGTGAAGGCGAGGAAGCTGGCCCAGGCCGCGTGCCAGGGGTTGGTGAGGTCGTCGGGGTCGATGCCGAGTTCCACGTGCGCGTGCGCCCGCAGCGCGTCGCGTTCGGTGAGCTGTACGGCGGCCTCGCGGGCCACCTCGTGGGTCAGGCCCCGCTCCTCCAGCAGCCCGGTCAGTTCCGCCAGTTCCGCCTCGGGCTGTTCGCGCAGCTCGCGCCTCTCCACGGCCAGGGCGGCCTTCTCCGAGTCCAGCTGGGTGGAGACGGAGACGTACTCCCCCGCCGCCATGGACATCGATCCGGCGAGCAGTCCGGCCAGGCCCGCCGTGAGCAGCGCGGAGCGGTCGTCGGTCGCGCCGGCCACGCCGACGACGAGGCCGGCGGTGGAGACGATGCCGTCGTTGGCGCCCAGCACCGCGGCGCGCAGCCAGTTCAGCCGGCTGCCGAGCGCGCCGCCGTGGGACTCGTCGTGCGTAGCTTCCGTCACACGGCGAGGATCGCACCCCGCGCCGGGGCGCACACGCATCGACCCGGACGACCGCCCGGAGCGGCCCGCCGGCCCGAGGGCCCGTCAACTCGCGCGGGAGGCAGCCGGGGAGGCTCCCGGGGCGGGGCTGTCGGTCGGGGCCCGTATCCTCATGGACCATGCTCGAAGACCTCGCGACCGCAGCGTCCCCAGCCTCCTGGCCGGCCTCGTATCCCGAGGGGTACGCGGTCGTCGACGTGGAGACCACCGGCCTGGCCCGGCACGACCGGATCATCTCGGCCGCCGTCTACCGGCTGGACGCCCGCGGCGAGGTCGAGGACCACTGGTACACGATGGTCAACCCGCAGCGGGACCCCGGCCCGGTCTGGATCCACGGCCTGACGGCCGAGATGCTGGAGGGCGCACCTCTGTTCGGGGACATCGCCGAGGAGTTCGCCGCCCGGCTCGCCTCCCGCGTGCTCGTGGCGCACAACGCGGTCTTCGACTGGTCGATGATCGCGCGGGAGTACGCGCGTGCCGAGCGGGAGGCCCCGGTGCGCCACCGGCTGTGCACCATCGCGCTCTCCAAGGAGCTGGGCCTGCCGCTGCCCAACCACAAGCTGGAGTCCCTCGCCTCGCACTTCGGCGTCGTCCAGCAGCGGGCGCACCACGCGCTGGACGACGCGCGCGTGCTGGCCGAGGCGTTCCGCCCGAGTCTGCGGGCCGCCGCGCGGACCGGGGTGCGGCTGCCGCTGCTGGAGTGCCGGCCGCTCAAGGAGTGGTCCGAGAGCCCCACGCCGCACATCGGCCGGCAGGCCTCCGGCGGTTACCGGCCCACCAGTTGGCGCCCTTCACGCAAAAGGCCCGCCTGCCCCTATCCCAACCCGGGCCGGTATGAACCGGACAAACCGCTCAAGCAGGGCATGAGGGTGGCGTTCTCCGGGGACACGTCCGTCGACCGGGAGCTGCTGGAGGACCGCACCACCGAGGCCGGGCTGCATGTCGCGACGAGCGTGTCCCGCCTGACCAGCGTCCTGGTGACCAACGACCCGGAGTCGGCCACCTCCAAGGTGGTGAAGGCCCGGCAGTTCGGCACGCCGGTGATCGACGAGGCGGCCTACGGGCAGCTGCTGCGGGACGTGGAACCGGCGTCAGACGGGTGATTGCCGGGCGACTCGCCCCGCGCCCGCTCGCCCGCGCCGCCCCGGCGCCGCACCCTGTGGCGCATGGCACGTTGCGAAGTCTGTGGCAATGACTACGGCATGACCTTCGAGGTGCACGCGCAGGGCGCGGTGCACGTCTTCGACTGTTTCTCCTGCGCCATCCACCGCATGGCACCGCTCTGCGAGCACTGCCGCGTCCAGATCATCGGACAGGGCGTCGAGGTCGAGGGCCGCTGGTACTGCGGTGCGCACTGCGCCCGCGCGGAGGGAAAGGTGGGCATCATCGACAGCGTCTGACACGCATCCCGTGCCGGCCCGGCCCGGCCCGGTCCGTCCCGCCCGCCCCGGCACGCACCCGCCTGAAGACACCCCACGACCGAGTTGTACGGTCGTGGGGTGTACCGCTTCCTGTTGTCCCGGCAGTGGGTGATTCTCACCCTTGTGACGCTCGCGCTCATCCCGACCATGATCGAGCTGGGCTTCTGGCAGCTGCACCGCCACGAGCACCGGGTGGCGCTGAACACGGTGATCTCCGACTCGCTGGCCGCGAAGCCGGTCCCCGCCGAGTCGCTCACCTCCCCCGGCCACACCGTGGAGCACGAGGACCTGTACCGCCGGGTGACCGCGAAGGGCACCTTCGACACCGCGCACGAGGTCGTCGTACGGCGCCGTACGAACAGCGACGAGGAGGTCGGCTTCCACGTCCTGACCCCGTTCGTCCTCGACGACGGCCGGGTCCTCCTGGTCAACCGGGGCTGGATCCCCGCGAACGGCGCCCAGACCGCGTTCCCGAAGGTCCCCGCGCCCGCGAAGGGCGAGATCACGGTCACGGGCCGGCTGATGGCCGACGAGACGACCGCGGCGAGCGGCATCAAGGACGTCCAGGGACTCCCGGACCGCCAGGTCATGCTCATCGACAGCGGACAGCAGACGAAGCGCCTGGGCGAGCGGGTCCTCGGCGGTTACGTCGAACTGACCTCCCCCGCCCCCCGGGGCGGCGGCCCGGAGCTGATCCCGGACCCGGACCACAGCAGCATCGGCCCGCACATGGCGTACGCGATCCAGTGGTGGCTGTTCTCGGCGGGCGTCCCGGTGGGCTGGGCGGTCCTCGTCCGGCGCGAGCGGCGCGACCGCGCGGAGGCCGCCGCCGACGAGAGCACCGCCGAGGCAGAGCCCGCCGCCGTCTAGGCCCGCCGCCGTCCGGGCCCGCCGCCCGGACGTCTCCCGGGCCGCCCCTCGCCGAACCCGTGTCACCCGCCCGGCGCACCCCCCGGATTGGCGCCGCGTCCCGCCGGGAAACCGCCCCACGTGCACCCACCCATCGAGGACTACGCGCTCATCGGGGACCATCAGACGGCCGGCCTGGTCGGGCGGGACGGCTCCATCGACTGGCTGTGCCTTCCCCGCTTCGACTCGGCCGCCTGTTTCGCGGCGCTGATCGGCGACGAGGACAACGGGCACTGGCGTATCGCGCCGAAGGGCACGGGCCCCTGCACCCGGCGCGCCTATCGCGAGAACTCCCTGGTCCTCGACTCCGAGTGGGACACCGACGAGGGCAGCGTCCGCGTCACGGACCTGATGCCGCAGCGCGAGCGGGCCCCGGAGGTCGTCCGTGTCGTCGAGGGGCTGCGGGGCCGCGTCACCGTGCACAGCACCCTGCGGCTGCGCTTCGACTACGGCTCCATCGTGCCGTGGATGCGCCGCGCCGACGGCCACCGGGTCGCCGTCGCCGGTCCGGACTCGGTGTGGCTGCGCACCGAACCCGAGGTGCGCGGCTGGGGCAAGGACAAGAGCACCCACGCGGAGTTCACCGTCGCCGAGGGCGAGAAGGTCGCCTTCGTCCTCACCTGGCACCCCTCCCACGAACCGCGCCCCCGGCTCATCGACCCGCACGACGCGCTGCGCAACAGCGTCGACGACTGGCAGGCGTGGGCGGCGCGCTGCCGCTACCGCGGACCGCACCGCGAGGCGGTCCTCCGGTCCCTGATCACCCTCAAGGCCCTCACCTACGCACCGACCGGCGGCCTCGTCGCCGCGCCCACCACGTCCCTGCCTGAGGAGATCGGCGGCGTACGGAACTGGGACTACCGCTACTGCTGGCTGCGCGACTCGACGCTCACCCTGGACGCCCTGCTGTCGGTGGGCTATCTGGAGGAGGCCAGGGCCTGGCGGGACTGGCTGCTGCGCGCCGCCGCGGGCGACCCGGCGGACCTGCAGATCATGTACGGCATCGCCGGGGAGCGCCGGCTGCCCGAGGTCACGCTGGACTGGCTGTCCGGCTACCGGGACTCGGCGCCGGTCCGGGTCGGCAACGACGCCGTACGGCAGCTGCAGCTCGACGTGTACGGCGAGGTCATCGACTCGCTCACGCTGGCGCACCGGGCGGGCCTTGCGAGCAAGCCGCACGCCTGGAGCATCCGCAACGCCCTGATGGACTTCCTGCACTCCGCCTGGCGCCTGCCGGACGCGGGCCTGTGGGAGGTCCGCGGCCCGAACCGGCACTTCGTGCACTCCAAGGTCATGGCCTGGGTCGCCGCCGACCGCACGGTGCGCACGCTGGAGGAGAACCCGGGCCTGCGCGGCGACGTCGGCCGCTGGCGCGCGATGCGCGACGAGGTGCACCGCGAGGTGTGCGAGCGCGGCTACGACCCCGTGCGGAACACCTTCACGCAGTCCTACGACTCCCCCGAACTGGACGCCGCGCTGCTGCTGATCCCCCGCCTCGGCTTCCTGCCGCCCGACGATCCCCGGGTCGTCGGCACCGTCGACGCGATCCAGGATGAGCTCGGGCACGGCGGTCTGCTGCGCCGCTACACCGCCGAGGCGACGGCCGTCGACGGTCTCCCCGGCCGGGAGGGCACGTTCCTCGTCTGCTCGTTCTGGCTGGCCGACGCCCTGCATCTGACGGGCCGCACGAAGGAGGCCCGCGAGCTGTTCGAGCGGCTGGCGGGCCTGGTCAACGACGTGGGGCTGCTCTCCGAGGAGTACGACCCCGCGGGCGGCCGGCAGCTCGGCAACTTCCCGCAGGCGTTCAGCCACATCGGCCTGGTGAACACCGCCCTCACCCTCTTCGGCGCGGAGGAGGCAGGATAGGGGGCATGGATCTTGGACTGAAGGACCGTGTGTACGTCGTCACCGGGGCGACCCGCGGGCTGGGCAACGCCGCCGCGCGCGAGCTGGTCGCCGACGGCGCGAAAGTGATCATCACCGGCCGTGACGCCACGTCCGCCGCCGAGGCGGCGGCTCAGCTCGGCGAGGGGGCCGTCGGCATCGCCGCCGACAACGCGGAGCCGGCGGCCGCGGAGCGGCTGATCGCGGCCGCCCGTGAGCACTTCGGCGGCTTCGACGGCATCCTGATCAGCGTCGGCGGTCCCGCGCCCGGCTTCGTCGCCGACAACACGGACGAACAGTGGACGGCCGCGTTCGAGTCCGTCTTCCTGGGCGCGGTCCGCCTGGCCCGTGCGGCCGCCGCCGAACTCGGCGACGGCGGGACGATCGGCTTCGTCCTCTCCGGTTCCGTGCACGAGCCGATCCCGGGCCTGACGATCTCCAACGGACTCCGTCCCGGCCTCGCCGGTTTCGCCAAGTCCCTCGCGGACGAGCTCGGCCCGCGCGGCATCCGCGTCGTGGGCCTGCTCCCGTCCCGGATCGACACGGACCGCGTCCGTGAACTCGACGGGCTCTCCGCCGACCCGGAGGCCACGCGCGCCGCCAACGAGTCCCGCATCCCGCTGCGCCGCTACGGCACCCCGCGCGAGTTCGGCCGCGCCGCGGCCTTCCTGCTCTCCCCCGCGGCGTCCTATCTGACGGGCATCATGCTGCCCGTCGACGGCGGGATGCGGCACGGGTTCTGAGGACGGGCGCGGCGCCGGGGACTACTCCCCGACGCCGGCGAGGTCGCGGAGGCGGCGGCCCTGGGCGGCCCGCTCCGCGACCCGCTGCTCCTCGTAGGTGCGGTCCTGGGCGCCGCGCAGCAGCGCCTTCGTCTCGATGACGGCGTCGCGCGGCGCGGCGAGAAGGGCACCCGCCAGGTCCCGTACGGCGTCGTCGAGCTGGTCGGCGGGGACGGCGAGGTTGGCGAGGCCGGTGCGCTCGGCCTCCTCGGCCAGGACGTAACGGCCGGTGGCGCAGATCTCCAGCGCGCGGGCGTACCCGACGAGGCCCACCAGCGGGTGCGTGCCGGTGAGGTCGGGGACGAGGCCCAGGCTGGTCTCGCGCATGGCGAACTGCACGTCGTCCGCGACGACCCTGAGGTCGCAGGCGAGCGCCAGCTGGAAGCCCGCGCCGATGGCGTGCCCCTGCACGGCCGCGACGGAGACGATGTCGCTGCGCCGCCACCAGGTGAACGCCTCCTGGTACTCGGCGATGGTCGCGTCGAGTGCGGCGTCGCCGCCGCGCGCGAGGTCGATGAAGGACGGCTCGCCGTCGAATCCCTCGGGCGTGAACGCCTGCCGGTCCAGGCCAGCGGAGAAGGACTTGCCCTCTCCGCGCAGGACGACCACCCGCACCGTGCCGGGCAGCGCCCGTCCGGCCTCCGTCAGCGCCCGCCACAGAGCGGGGCTCTGCGCGTTGCGCTTGGCGGCGTTGGCCAGCGTCACCGTGGCGATGGTGTCGTCGACGGTGAGCCGTACGCCGTCCTTGTCGAGTACCGGGTCGAGCGAAGCCATGGAACGCCTCCGATGCGTGCGGTCAGCCGGGAATGCCGAGGGACGGCATCCATAAGTGACTGCACAGTAACCACCCGGCCGCCGGCACGGCCGACCGGGTGGTCACCATCGAAGCCGGTGGGTCGTCCGGGCTCTCAGGCCGAGGGGGCCTTCTTGCCGCGGGTCGCCCCGCCACGCCCTCGCAGCGTGACGCCCGACTCACTGAGCATCCGGTGGACGAAGCCATACGAGCGGCCGGTCTCCTCGGCCAGCGCCCGGATGCTCGCACCGGAGTCGTACTTCTTCTTCAGGTCTGCCGCGAGCTTGTCGCGCGCGGCGCCGGTCACCCGGCTGCCCTTCTTCAGAGTCTCGGCCACCCGTGCCTCCTCATGGGAAGTGCGCTCTGGACTTCTCATGATCACCCCTCCCGGCCCTCATGGCCACCCATTCGGCAAGGTCCGTGGGACAAGGTTGTGACGACGGGAGCCCGTCCTCACGACCGGAATCTCTCATTCCGGTCTCTGCTCTCCGCACAGCAGAACGGGTTCCTCCGCATAGCGGCAGGTCAGCGGCACACCGCGGCCGGGCCCCTGTGCCGTAAGGGCCCGGCCGCGAAATCGGTGGACGACACACCTCGGTACGAGGAGATCTCACACAGATGGTGGATCACCGATGGGCCGAATGATCCAGACGCAAGGGATCACCGGAGCCGGCCCTGTCCCGCCGGAAGTCCCTCCGGCCGGTTCCGGGGCGGCGCCGCGGAGCCGGACGAGAGGGTCCCTTCGGGGAGTGGGGAGGTGCTCAGGCGAGGGCGACGAGGTCCGCGTAGTCCGCGCCCCAGAGGTCCTCGACACCGTCGGGCAGCAGGATGATCCGCTCGGGCTGGAGCGCGTCGACCGCGCCCTCGTCGTGCGTGACGAGGACGACGGCGCCCTTGTAGGTGCGCAGCGCGCCCAGGATCTCCTCGCGGCTGGCGGGGTCCAGGTTGTTGGTGGGCTCGTCGAGGAGCAGCACGTTCGCCGAGGAGACCACCAGGGTGGCGAGCGCGAGACGGGTCTTCTCCCCGCCGGAGAGGACCCCGGCCGGCTTGTCGACGTCGTCGCCGGAGAAGAGGAACGAGCCCAGCGTCTTGCGGACCTCGACCAGGTCCAGGTCGGGCGCGGCCGAGCGCATGTTCTCCAGGACCGTGCGCTCGGGGTCCAGGGTCTCGTGCTCCTGCGCGTAGTAGCCGAGCTTCAGGCCGTGGCCCTCGATGACCTGCCCGGTGTCGGGCTTCTCCGCCCCGCCGAGGAGGCGCAGCAGGGTCGTCTTGCCCGCGCCGTTCAGACCGAGGATGACGACGCGCGAGCCCTTGTCGATGGCGAGGTCGACATCGGTGAAGATCTCCAGCGACCCGTACGACTTCGACAGGCCCTCGGCCATGAGCGGCGTCTTCCCGCACGGCGACGGCTCGGGGAAGCGCAGCTTGGCCACCTTGTCGGACTTCCGAACGGCCTCCAGACCGGACAGCAGCTTGTCCGCGCGCCGCGCCATGTTCTGCGCGGCGACGGTCTTCGTCGCCTTGGCGCGCATCTTGTCGGCCTGCGAGTGCAGCGCGGCCGCCTTCTTCTCGGCGTTCTGCCGCTCGCGCTTGCGGCGCTTCTCGTCGGCCTCGCGCTGCTGCTGGTACAGCTTCCAGCCCATGTTGTAGACGTCGATCTGGGCGCGGTTGGCGTCCAGGTAGAACACCTTGTTCACGACCGTCTCGACCAGGTCGACGTCGTGGGAGATCACGATGAAGCCGCCGCGGTAGGTCTTCAGGTAGTCGCGCAGCCAGACGATCGAGTCGGCGTCGAGGTGGTTGGTCGGCTCGTCGAGCAGGAGGGTGTCCGCGTCCGAGAAGAGGATGCGGGCCAGCTCGATACGGCGGCGCTGACCGCCGGAGAGCGTGTGCAGGGGCTGGCCCAGCACGCGGTCGGGCAGGTTCAGCGCGGCGGCGATGGTGGCGGCCTCGGCCTCGGCGGAGTACCCGCCCTTGGTGAGGAACTCGGTCTCCTGGCGCTCGTACTGCTTCAGCGCCTTGGCGCGGGTGGCGCCGGTGCCGTTCGCGATGCGCTGCTCGTTCTCCCGCATCTTGCGGATCAGGGAGTCCAGGCCGCGCGCGGACAGGATCCGGTCGCGGGCGAGCACGTCCAGGTCGCCGGTGCGGGGGTCCTGCGGGAGGTAGCCGACCTCACCGGAGCGGGTGACGGTGCCCCCGGCGGGGATGCCCTGGCCCGCGAGGACCTTGGTGAGGGTGGTCTTTCCCGCGCCGTTGCGGCCGACCAGGCCGATGCGGTCGCCCTTGGCGATACGGAAGGTGGCGGACTCGATGAGGATGCGGGCACCGGCGCGCAGCTCGATACCGGAGGCGGAGATCACGGACAGACTCCAGGGCGGGTTCGTTGACGGGGTGGGCGGCTGAGGGCGTTCCCGCCGTCTAATGCGCGAGGAGAATGGCCATGGGCCAAGTCTAACGGGGCCGTGCAACCGGTTTTCGCGTCCGCGGCGGTCCGCGTCACCTCCCGCGTCCGGACTGTGGGGCAGGTCACCCGCGGGCCGTCGGGGGACGGGACGGCCCTGGACGCCGAGGGCGGCATCCGGATATCGGGCACCCGCACCCCCGGCACGGGGCGCGGCAGCCCCGTCAGCTGCCTCCGGTGTGCACCTGGAAGGCGGCGCGGCGGACGGCCTTGGCGAGGGCCGGGTCGGGGTGCGCGGCGGCGAGGGCCACCAGCACCTGCACGGTGCGCGGATGCCCGACGGCGCGCACCTCGTCGAGCAGCGCGGGCACGGTGGGCTGCACCGCCGACTCCAGGTGCCGTACGAGGAGCGGGGCCTCGCCGTGGTCGGCGACGGCGGCGGCGGTGTCGACCCAGAGCCAGGTGGCCTCGGCCCGGGTGAGCACCGTGTGGGCGTCCTCGGGGTCGTGGCCGTCGTGCTCGGCGAGCCACAGCAGGGCGTAGGGGCGCAGGAAGGCCTCCTCGGCCACCGCGCGCACCTCGGGTTCGGCGGGGGCTCCGACGACCCGCAGGGCCTCGAAGGCGAGTCCGCGCAGCAGGGCGTCCTCGCCGCGGGCGGCGGAGAGGAGTTCGGTGACCGCGCTGCCGACGGGGCGCGCGGCGAGCCAGGCGCGGTACTCGGCGCGGGCCGCGTTCGGGCGCAGGCGGGCGCAGCCGCGGAGCATGTCCTCGGCGTTCTGCTCGATGTTGCCCGCGGGGCTCTGCGCGGCCACGCAGATCTGCTCCAGCTTGACCCAGACCGCCCAGCTGCCGAGCGGGGTGAGCGTGGCCTGGCCGTCGGCGCAGGTGAGCGCTCCCACCGAGGCGAGGGCGTGCAGGGCCCAGTCGAGCAGGGGCGCCAGCGGGGTGTCGTCGGCCTCCTCCTCGGCCTCGGCGGGGCCGGGCCGGGGGCCGTAGGGGATCTCGCAGCGTTCGGTGCGCAGCTCCGTGACCCGCTGCTGGAGCAGGTCGAGCAGTTGCGCGACGGGCACGGGTCCCGCGGAGAGCTGGAGGAAGGAGAGGAGCTGAGGCATCGCGGAGACGACCTCGGCGACGCCCGCCGCCTCGCGGCCCTCCGGTTCCGGGTGGGCGAGGGACCAGGCGTCGAACAGGGCGACCCAGCCGCGCAGTACGGCGCTGTCGTCGCGGTTCCAGGCACGCAGCCGCCAGCCGGGGCGGGCGACGTCGCCGTGCACCTCGACGAGGCCCGCCAGGCGCGCGGTGTCCCAGTCCGCGCGGACCTGGGCCGGGGTCAGCCCCAGTTCGGCCGCGGCCCGTTCGGCGGTGCTGTCGGAGAGCGCGCCCATTCCGTCGGGCGTCGCGGCGTCCGAGGGAGTTCCGTCGCGGCCGGGACCGAGCGCCGCGTCGGCCCAGCGGGCGACGCGGGCCGCCCCGGCCAGGCCGGAGCGTGCCATTCGGGCCAGTTCGGCGGGCGCCGGTGTGCCCTCCGGGGGCCGGGGCGCGGGACGGCGGGAGCGTCGTTGCCCCACTGTTCGGGGGGCGGCTGCCAGGGGCCGCGGGCGGACGAGTCTGAGCCTGGAGTCGCGCGGGTTACGGGACGTCACGGGTGCAGTCTTCCGGTTGACGGTCCGAAATCCCAAACGGAATGCGGCGGAGCCCGCCGGGCGAGGGTGGTCCGGCGGCTCCCGGCGGGCCCGGCACGGGCCCGCCGCGTCTTCGCCGAGGCCGAAACGGAAGGCTCGTTTCACGCCATGAAGACCTCCCGGGCCGGCGCCGGGGCGGCCCTGAGGAGACCCCGTCGGGAACGGCGTGCGCCGGCCTCGCGGACCGGGGGAGGGAACGGCTACATGAGCGGGGTGAGGAAGCGGCGCAACGTCTCCTCGTAGCGGGCGGGGTCGGCGTTCCACATGGCGGCGTGCGGGGCGTCGGCGACGGTGTGCAGGGTGACCAGGTCGGGGCGGAGCCGGGCGAGGCGGCGGGAGGGGCCCCAGGGGGCGACGGTGTCGCCCGGGCCGTGCAGCAGCAGGGTCGGCACGCCGAGCCTGCCGGGGTCCGCCGTCCGCCGGATCCGGTCGCCGTGCAGCCCGGTGCGGCCCTGGGCGGCGCGGACGGCGAGCGGGAGCAGGGCGCTCGGGGTGTGGCGGGCCGTGGCGAGGGCCCGCAGCGTGGTCTCCCAGTCCAGGACGGGCGAGTCGAGGATCAGTCCGGAGATCCTCTCCCGCAGCGCGGAGTACGCGGCGGCGCGCAGGGCCATCGTGGCGCCGGTCGACCAGCCGTACAGGACGACCTCCTCGGCTCCGTAGCGGACCGCGTAGCGGATGGCCGCGTCCAGGTCGCGCCACTCGGTCTCGCCCAGGTGCCCGAGGCCGTCCGGGGGGCGCGGTGCGCCGGGGTCGCCGCGGTAGGCGAGGTCGAGCACGGGGAACTGGTGGCCGTTCAGGAACCGCATGACGTTCATCGGGTGCTCGCGCGTGGTGCCGAGGCCGTGGACGGTGATGACCCAGGTGTCGCGGGCGGCCGGTACGAACCAGGCGGGCAGTGCGCCGAGCTCCCCGGGGACGTCGGCCTCGACGTACTCGAGTCCGAGCGCGTCGCCCGGGTTCCCGACGTGCACCTGCGGGGAGAACCACACCTTGTCGCCGGGCTCCGGTGTGCCGTACGTGACGCGCTCCAGCCGGCGCACCACCGTGTCGGCGGAGGGGGACGCGGACCCCAGCACCTGGCCGACGACCGCGTGGCCGTCGTCGCCGCTCAGCCCGTAGGTGCCCGGCCGCAGGGAGGCCAGGTGCCGGGTGAGGGTGACGCGGCCCGCCGCCATGGAGTGCAGGGTGAGCCGGGGTTCGGTGGGCAGCGGTCTGCCGGGCGGCGCCTTCAGGGCGGCGTCGCTGGCGAACCGGCCGGCGGCCACGGAGGCCGCGCCCGCGGCCAGGACGACGGTGACGGCCGCGGCCGTCGCGGTGACTGTGCGCACCGGTCCAGTCTCGTGGCGAACGCCGCCCCGGGCCAGTGGAACGGCGCCTTCGGTATGAGGCCCGCCGGCGGCGCACCCCCTGCCGGCCCGGCCCCCGACCGCCTCCGGCCCCGTACGGCTCCGCCCCCCCGGGCCCGCCGCGCTACCCGGGTTGCCCGTACCCCTTCAGCCGCTCCGCCGCCGCGTCCAGCTGTTCGAGGGAGAGGATGTTCGGGGAGAGGCCGGGGACACCGGACGCGGTGAGCCAGACCCGGCACATCCACTCCAGCTGGGCGGTGCGGTCGTAGGCCTGGTCGAGGGTGTCGCCGTAGGTGACGGTGCCGTGGTTCTGGAGCAGGCAGCCGGAGCGGCCGTCGAGCGCCCGGAGCATGGCGCGGGCCAGCTCCTCGGTGCCGTACGTCGCGTACGGGGCGACCCGGACCGGTCCGCCGAGGGCGCCGGCCATGTAGTGGATCAGCGGCAGTTCCCGGACGAGCGTGGAGACGGCCGTGGCGTGCACGGCGTGGGTGTGCACGACGGCGCGCGCGCCGGTGGTGCGGTAGACGGCGAGGTGCATGGGCAGTTCGCTCGTCGGCGCGAGCGAGCCGAGCACCTGACGGCCGTCGAGGTCCACGCCGACGGCGTCGCCTGGCGCGAGCCGGTCGTAGGGCACACCGGTGGGCGTCACCAGCACGGTGGCGCCGACCCGCACCGACACGTTGCCCGACGTGCCGACGACCAGGCCGTCGCGTACCGTCCTGCGGGCCGCCGCGACCAGTTCCTCCCAGCCGCGCCGCAGCGCCTCGCGCCCCTGCGCGGCCTCACGGCCCTCCCCCGCGCCCGGTGCACCCCGCGCGCCTCGGCCGTCCCGTCCGTCCACCGCGTCCCGCCGCTCCTCAGCCATGTCAGCCATGGCGCGATCCTGTCAGGCCGGGGCGGCGGGCCGGTGGCGACCGGGGGACATTGCGGCCTCGTCGGCGCGCCCTCCAAAGGGATATAAGCGTATGAAACAACCTGTGTGAGTGACCGATCGACGACTGGCCGACGCCCCCCACGACCGACCGGACCCCGACGACCCGCCCGCCCCCTCCTCCAGACGCGTCACGGGCCTGACCGCCGCCTGCGCCGCGGCGCTCGCCCTCGGCACCGCCGCCCTCACCGCCCCGCCGGCCGCGGCATGGGACCTGCCCCTGGGCCACGACGTCTCCTCGCACCAGCGGAACGTCGACTGGGCCGGCGCGAGGGCCAGGGGCGCCCGGTTCGTCTACGTCAAGGCGACCGAGTCCCGCTCCTACCGCAACCCCTTCTTCCGCGGGCAGTACAAGGGGGCGCGCGACGCCGGACTGATCCGCGGCGCCTACCACTTCGCCCTGCCCGACAAGTCCTCCGGCACCGCCCAGGCCGCGTATTTCGTGCGGCACGGCGGCGACTGGCGCCCGGACGGCCGGACGCTGCCTCCCGCGCTGGACATCGAGCGCAATCCGTACGGCGCGAAGTGCTACGGCCTGGGCAAGAAGGCCATGGTCCGCTGGATCAGGGCGTTCAGCGACGAGGTGCTGCGGCGCACGGGCCGCCACCCGGTGATCTACACCAGCACGGACTGGTGGAACGACTGCACCGGCCGCAGCAAGGCCTTCGGCCCGGACCACGCCCTGTGGCTGGCCCGCTACAGTTCCGCCGGAGCGGGCCGCCTGCCCGCCGGGTGGTCGCACTGGACGTTCTGGCAGTACGCCAGCAGTGGACCGCTGCCCGGCGACCAGAACCTCTTCAACGGCTCCCGGGCCGCGCTCGAACGCCTGGCGAGGGGGTGACCCGGCACTCCTTTCGGGCGTCACGCAGGCGTGACGCGGCTCACAGAAGGTTCACGAAGCGTCAGCGGAACCCAATATTCCGTCTGTGTTCGAGCCTCGCGCCCCGATTCCGCCACATACGGAGGGACGGGACCCTGTTTTCCGCCACCCCGGCGCCCGCCCCAGTTCATCTTCCGTTCACCCAGGTTGCCTACGTTCCTGATGCCACTGACGTCCAACAGAAGCCTGGGTAAATGGAAAACATCACGCTCCTCCTCGGAATCGTGATCGTAACCGCCCTCGTGTTCGATTTCACGAACGGTTTCCACGACACAGCCAACGCGATGGCCACCACCATCTCGACCGGTGCTCTGAAGCCCAAGACGGCGGTGGCCATGTCCGCCGTGCTCAACCTCGCCGGCGCCTTCCTCTCCGTGGAGGTCGCCAAGACGATCTCCGGCGGCATCATCGACGAAGAGGGCATACGGACCGAGGTCATCTTCGCGGCGCTCGTCGGCGCCATCCTCTGGAATCTCCTGACCTGGCTCCTGGGTCTCCCCTCCAGTTCCTCCCACGCGCTCTTCGGCGGCCTCATCGGCGCCGCCGTGATGTCCGCGGGCTGGTCGTCGGTGAACGGCTCGACCGTCATCACCAAGGTCCTGCTCCCCGCGGTCGCCGCGCCGCTCGTGGCCGGACTCGCCGCGCTGCTGGCCACCCGCCTCACCTACCGGATCGGCCGCGGCACCGACGAGAAGGCCACCGCCAAGGGCTACCGCGCGGGCCAGATCGCCTCCGCCGGCCTGGTCTCCCTCGCCCACGGCACCAACGACGCCCAGAAGACGATGGGCATCATCACCCTCGCCCTGGTCACCGGCGGTGTGCTCGCGCCCGGCTCCAACCCGCCGCTGTGGGTCATCGTCTCCGCCGGCACGGCCATCGCCCTCGGCACCTACCTGGGCGGCTGGCGCATCATCCGCACCATGGGCAAGGGCCTCACCGAGCTCGCGCCGCAGCAGGGCTTCGCCGCCCAGACCAGCGCCGCGACGGCCATCCTGGCCTCCTCGCACATCGGTTTCTCGCTCTCCACCACCCAGGTCTGCTCGGGCGCCGTGATGGGCTCCGGCCTCGGCCGCAAGGGCGGCGTCGTCCGCTGGTCGACCGCGACCCGGATGTTCGTCGCCTGGGGCCTGACCCTGCCGGCCGCCGGCCTGGTCGGCGCGGGCGCGGAGTTCCTCACCAAGCAGGGCACCTGGGGCATCGTCCTCACCGGCACGCTGCTGGTGGCCGGGTCCGGCGCCATCTGGGTCCTGTCCCGCCGCCGCCCGGTCACCGTCGACAACGTCAACGACCGCGACGACGAGCCCGCCGGCGTCGTCACCACCGCGATCGCCGCCGTCACCCCGCCGCCCGCGGGCGTCGCGGCCGGCCCCGGCGCCGAAACGGCCGACGACGCGCTGAAGGCCACCATCCCCGCTCCGGGCCCCGGGCCCGCCGCCGAGCCCACCCGCCCGGCCACGGTGTAAGGAACGATCACCATGCACATCGACTGGGCAGCCCTCGGCTCCGTCTTCGGAGTCAGCCTCGTGGTCACCGTCGCCCTGGTGGGCTTCTTCACCCTGGGCATCATCGGCCTCACCAAGCGCGAGTCCGCCTCCGAAGGGGGCGGCGGCGCCGCCCTCGCGGTCACCGGCGCGTACGCCTGCTTCGCCGCCTGCGCGGCGGCGGTGGCGTACGGCATCTATCTGATCGTCGCCTGACGCCGGGTCATGGGCCGGGAAACCGGCCGTCGGCCGGTTCCCGGCCGTCGTGGGGTGCGGGACGGATCGACGTCCCGCACCCCACGCGCATGTGGGCCTTCGCACACTCTCCCCTCGCAGGTCAACAGCGAGTTGACGGGTGTTCTCGCCCCGTGGTGGACTGCCAACGCCATTACGGCGGCAGAAGAGGAAGCCGGTGCGAATCCGGCGCGGTCCCGCCACTGTCACCGGGGTAGTAAGCCCCCGGGAGCCAGGAACTCTCACCGCCGGTCTCGTCGAACCAGGGCGCGGACACCCTGAGTGAGGACCTATAGCCATGCGCGGCTGCCCGCTGCCGGTCTTGCCCAGCAGTACCTCGTGTACACGGATTCCGGCTCCCTCCACGGCCGGCTGACCGCATGCGTGCCGATCGCGTCTTCGCGTACGGCGCCACCGCCGGACTCCTCGGCGACCTGCTCCTCGGCGATCCCCGCCGCGGGCATCCGGTCGCCGCGTTCGGGCGGGCCGCCGGCGCCGTGGAACGGGCGCTGTGGCGCGACCACCGGGGGTGGGGCGCGCTGCACACCCTCGTGTGCGCCGGTGGCGCCGTCGGTGCCGCGGCCGTCGCCGCCCGCCGCGCCCGCCGGTCCCCCGCCGCCTCCGTCGCGCTGACCGCCGCCGCCACCTGGTCCGTCGTCGGCGGCACCTCACTGGCCCGCGAGGCCACGGCGATCGGCGACGCGCTGACCGCGGGCCGGGTCGACGCCGCCCGTGAGCGCCTGCCCCATCTGTGCGGACGCGACCCGCAGGCGCTGGACGCGGACGGCATCGCCCGGGCCGTGGTCGAGTCCGTCGCCGAGAACACCTCCGACGCCGTCGTGGGCGCACTGGTGTGGGGCGCCGTCGCCGGGGTGCCCGGACTGGCCGGCTTCCGCGCCGTGAACACCCTGGACGCCATGGTCGGACACAAATCCGCCCGCTACCGGCGCTACGGCTGGGCCTCGGCCCGCCTCGACGACGTCGCCGGGTGGCCCGGCGCCCGCCTCACCGCGGCCCTCGCCGTCCTCGCCGGCGACGACCCGCGCGGCGCCGTGCGCGCCTGGCGCGCGGACGCCTCCCGGCACCCGAGCCCCAACGCCGGTCCCGTCGAGGCCGCCTTCGCCGGCGCCCTCGGCGTACGGCTCGGCGGCACCCTCTCGTACGGAGGCCGGGTCGAGCACCGCCCCGTGCTCAACGGCGGCGGACGCCCCGTGGAGGCGAAGGACATCGAGCGGGCCGTACGGCTGTCCCGCCGGGTGGGCCTGCTGGCCCTCGGCGCGAGCGTCGCCGGACGCCTGCTGGCAGGCAGCGGGCGCGCGCCGGGCCGTGGGCCGGGGAAACGGCGGGGGACGACGGCGCTGACGACGGGTACTGGAACGGGACGGGGAGGGACGGCATGAGCGGCGGACTGCTGGTCGCCGGTACGACATCCGACGCGGGAAAGAGCGTCGTCACGGCCGGGATCTGCCGGTGGCTGGTGCGGCAGGGGGTGAAGGTCGCCCCGTTCAAGGCGCAGAACATGTCGCTGAACTCGTTCGTCACCCGCGAGGGCGCGGAGATCGGGCGGGCGCAGGCCATGCAGGCGCAGGCGGCACGCGTCGAGCCGACGGCGCTGATGAACCCCGTCCTGCTCAAGCCGGGCAGCGACCGCAGCAGCCAGGTCGTGCTGATGGGCAGAGCCGTCGGCGAGCTGACCGCCCGCGGCTACCACGGAGGGCGTCAGGAGGCGCTGCTCGGCACGGTCCTGGAGTGCCTGGCCGAGTTGCGGGGCACGTATGACGCGGTGATCTGCGAGGGGGCCGGCAGTCCTGCCGAGATCAATCTGCGCCGCACCGACATCGTGAACATGGGCATCGCACGCAACGCGCGGCTGCCCGTGCTCGTCGTCGGCGACATCGACCGGGGTGGCGTGTTCGCCTCCTTCTTCGGCACCGTCGCGCTGCTGTCCCGGGAGGACCAGGAGCTGGTCGCGGGCTTCCTCGTCAACAAGTTCCGCGGTGACGTGTCCCTGCTGGAGCCCGGCCTCGACATGCTGCACGGCCTGACCGGACGCCGCACGTACGGCGTCCTGCCGTTCCGGCACGGCCTCGGCATCGACGAGGAGGACGGCCTGAGGGTGTCCCTGCGCGGGACGGTCAGGGAGTCCGGGACCGCGGCCCCGGCGGGCGAGGACATCCTGCGCGTCGCCGTCTGCGCCGTCCCGCTGATGTCCAACTTCACCGACGTCGACGCGCTGGCCGCCGAACCGGGCGTCGTCGTGCGGTTCGTGGACCGCCCCGAGGAACTCGCCGACGCCGACCTCGTCGTCGTCCCGGGCACCCGGGGCACGGTCAATGCCTTGGAATGGCTGCGCAGACGCGGCCTCGCGGACGCGATCTCCCGTCGGGCCGCCGAGGGCCGCCCCGTCCTCGGCATCTGCGGCGGTTACCAGCTCCTCGGCGAACACATCGACGACGAGGTCGAGTCGAGGGCGGGCTCCGTCGGCGGGCTCGGACTGCTGCCCGTCCGGGTGCGGTTCGCCCGCGAGAAGACGCTCACCCGGCCCGTCGGCACCGCCCTCGGCGAAAGCGTCGAGGGGTACGAGATCCACCACGGGGTCGCCGAGGTCACCGGTGGCGACACGTTCATCGCCGATGACGAGGGACGCCGCCTGGACGGCTGCCGGGCCGGCTCCGTCTGGGGCACGCACTGGCACGGCTCGCTGGAGTCGGACGGCTTCCGGCGTGCCTTCCTGCGCGAGGTGGCGGCCGCCGCAGGCCGCCGCTTCGTCCCCGCCGACGGTACGTCGTTCGCCGCGCTGCGCGAGGAGCAGCTGGACCGGCTCGGCGACCTGATCGAACAGCACGCGGACACGGACGCGCTGTGGCGGCTCATCGAGTCCGGCGCTCCGCAAGGACTGCCCTTCATCCCACCGGGAGCGCCCGCATGAGCACAGTGTTGTTGTTGTCGACCGCCGACACGGACCTGCTGGCCGCCCGTGCCTGCGGCGCCGGCTACCGGATCGGCAACCCGACCCGTATCGACGTCCGGGAGGAGCTGCCGGAGCTGGTCGCGGGCGCGGACGTCGCCGTCGTACGGCTGCTGGGCGGCAAACGGGCCTGGGAGGACGGGCTCGCGGCGCTCAAGGCGTCCGGCATCCCGACCGTGCTGCTCGGCGGGGAGAGCGTGCCGGACGCGGAGCTGATGGCCGAGTCGTCGGTGCCGGCCGGGGTGGTCGCGGAGGCGCTGCGCTACCTCGTCGAGGGCGGCCCCGCCAACCTGGTGGAACTCGCCCGGTTCCTGTCCGACACCGTGCTGCTCACCGGCGAGGGCTTCGACGAGCCGCGGAAGATGCCCGAGTACGGCGTCCACGGCTCCCGCGTGTTCCAGGAGGGCCGCCCGAGCGTCGGCGTGCTCTTCTACCGCGCCCACGAGCTGTCCGGGAACACCGCCTTCGTCGACACCCTGTGCGACGCGATCGAGGCCCAGGGCGCCAACGCGCTGCCGGTGTACTGCGGTTCGCTGCGCGGCGCGGACGCCGGGCTGTACGAGCTGCTGGCCCGGGCCGACGCCCTGGTCGCCACCGTCCTCGCGGCCGGCGGCACGCACGCCTCGCAGGCGTCGGCGGGCGGCGACGAGGAGGCGTGGGACATCGGGGCCCTGGCCGACCTGAACATTCCCGTGCTGCAGGGGCTGTGCCTGACCACGTCGCGGGCCGCGTGGGACGCGTCGGACGCCGCCCTGTCCCCCATGGACGCGGCGATGCAGGTGGCCATTCCCGAGTTCGACGGCCGCCTCGTCACCGTCCCGTTCTCCTTCAAGGAACAGGGCCCCGACGGCGTGCCCGTCTACACCGCCGACCCCGAGCGGGCCGCGCGCGTCGCCGGGATCGCCGTCCGCCACGCCCGGCTGGGCCACAAGCCGAACGCGGAGAAGAGGATCGCGCTCGTCTTCACCGCCTACCCGACCAAGCACTCGCGCGTCGGCAACGCGGTCGGCCTCGACACACCCGCCTCGGCGGTACGGGTCCTGGACGCGCTGCGGGACGCCGGGTACGGGGTCCACGGCTACCCGGCCGGCGGCGACGAGCTGATCCACCGGCTCATCGAGGCCGGCGGCCACGACGTGGAGTGGCTGACGGAGGACCAGCTGGCCGCGGCCCCGGCGCGCGTCCCGCTCGCCGACTACCGGGAGTGGTTCGACACGCTCGACCCCGAGCTGCGGAACGGGATGCTGGAGGCCTGGGGCGAGCCGCCGGGTTCGCTGTACGTCGACGGCGACGACATCGTCCTCGCCTCCCTGCGGTTCGGGAACGTCGTCGTCATGATCCAGCCTCCGCGCGGCTTCGGCGAGAACCCGATCGCGATCTACCACGACCCCGACATGCCGCCGTCGCACCACTACATGGCGGCCTACCGCTGGCTGGACCGCGGCTTCGGCGCCGACGCCGTCGTGCACATGGGCAAGCACGGGACGATGGAGTGGCTGCCGGGCAAGGGACTGGGCCTCGGCGCCGGCTGCGCCCCCGACGCCGTCCTCGGCGACCTGCCGCTGATCTACCCGTTCATCGTCAACGACCCCGGCGAGGGCACCCAGGCCAAACGGCGCGGGCACGCCACCGTCGTCGACCACCTCGTCCCGCCGATGGCCCGCGCCGACACGTACGGGGACCTGGCGAAGCTGGAGCAACTCCTCGACGAGTACGCGCTGGTGAGCGATCTGGACCCGACGAAGGCCCCGGCCGTGCGGGCGCAGATCTGGACGCTGGTCAAGGCCGCCGAGCTCCACCACGACCTGCACGTGGACGACCAGCCGGACGACGACGCGTTCGACTCGTTCGTCATGCACATCGACGGCTATCTGTGCGAGATCAAGGACGTGCAGATCCGCGACGGGCTCCACATCCTCGGCGGCGGCCCGGTCGGTGAGCCGCGCGTGAACCTGGTGCTCGCCGTGCTGCGCGCCTCGCAGGTGTGGGGTGGGCAGGCGAACGCGCTGCCGGGTCTGCGGGCCTCGATCGCCGCTCATTTCGGCCTGGTGGAGAAGGAGCTGCTGGCCGAGCCGGGCGCCGGGGTCAAGGTCCCGGTGGAGCTGACCGGCCTGGTGGACGGCCCGGCCCGGACCGCCGCCGACGCCATCGATCTGCTGGAACAGCTCTGCCGGCGGCTCGCGGAGGGCATGGAGGCGCGCGCGTGGGCGGCGGGTGACAGCGATGCCCTGGTACGGGAGGTGCTGGGCACCGAACTCCCGGACGCGGTCGCGGTGTTGCGGTTCGCGTGCGAGGAGGTCGTGCCCCGGCTGGCCCGGACGACGGACGAGATCGGGCACATCCTGCGGGCGCTGGACGGCGGTTACGTCCCGGCGGGCCCGTCCGGTTCGCCCACCCGCGGGCTGGTCAACGTCCTGCCGACCGGCCGGAACTTCTACTCGGTCGACCCCAAGGCGATCCCGTCGAGGCTGAGCTGGGAGGTCGGGCAGTCCCTCGCGGACTCGCTGGTGGCCCGGTATCTCCAGGACACCGGTGACTACCCGAAGTCCGTCGGCCTGACGGTCTGGGGCACCTCCGCGATGCGCACCCAGGGCGACGACATCGCCGAGATCCTGGCGCTGCTGGGCTGCCGCCCGGTGTGGGACGACGCGTCGAGGCGCGTGACCGGCTTCGAGGTGGTCGGCCTGGAGGAGCTGGGCCGGCCGCGCATCGACGTCACGGTTCGCATCTCCGGCTTCTTCCGGGACGCGTTCCCGCACGTGGTGGGCCTGATCGACGACGCGGTGCGGGCGGTGGCGGAGCTGGACGAGCCGGCCGACCGGAACTACGTGCGCGCCCACGCCGACGAGGACACCGCCGAGCACGGCGACCGGCGGCGGGCCACCGCGCGCATCTTCGGCTCGAAGCCGGGCGCGTACGGCGCGGGCCTGCTGCCGCTCATCGACGCCCGCAACTGGAGAAGCGACGCGGATCTCGCCGAGGTGTACGCGGTGTGGGGCGGCTACGCCTACGGACGCGGGCTGGAGGGACGCGCGGCACGCGGCGACATGGAGACCGCGTTCCGGCGGATCGCGGTGGCGGCGAAGAACGTCGACACGCGCGAACACGACCTGGTCGACGCCGACGACTACTTCCAGTACCACGGCGGCATGGTCGCCATGGTCCGGCACCTGACGGGCGAGAGCCCCGAGGCGTACGTCGGTGACTCGGCCACCCCCGACCAGGTGAAGACGCGGACGCTGGGCGAGGAGACGCACCGCGTCTTCCGGGCCCGGGTGGTCAACCCGCGCTGGATGGCGGCCATGCGGCGGCACGGCTACAAGGGCGCCTTCGAGATGGCGGCGACCGTCGACTACCTGTTCGGCTACGACGCCACGGCGGGCGTCGTCGACGACTGGATGTACGAGAAGTTGTCGGCCGAGTACGTCTTCGACGCCGAGAACCAGGACTTCATGCGCAAGTCCAACCCGTGGGCGCTGCGCGGCATCACCGAGCGGCTGCTGGAGGCGGCGGAGCGCGGGCTGTGGGCGGAGCCGGACGCGCAGACGCTGGAGCGGCTGCGCGCCACCTATCTGGAGCTCGAAGGCGACTTGGAGGGCGACGACCAGTGAGTACCCCCTTCCCTTTCACGGCCGTGGTCGGCCAGGACGATCTGCGGCTGGCGCTGCTGCTCAACGCGGTGAGCCCCGCGGTCGGCGGTGTGCTGGTCCGGGGTGAGAAGGGCACCGCGAAGTCGACCGCCGTGCGGGCGCTGTCGGCGCTCATGCCGGAGGTGGACGTCGTCCCCGGGTGTCGTTTCTCCTGCGACCCCGAGGCCCCGGACCCGGCGTGCCCGGACGGGCCGCACGAGGCCGGTGCGGGCGCCGCACGGCCCGCCCGCATGGTCGAGCTGCCCGTCGGCGCCTCCGAGGACCGGCTGGTCGGCGCCCTCGACATCGAGCGGGCGCTGGCCGAGGGCGTGAAGGCGTTCGAGCCGGGCCTGCTCGCCGACGCCCACCGCGGAATCCTGTACGTCGACGAGGTCAACCTCCTCCACGACCACCTCGTGGACCTCCTCCTCGACGCCGCCGCGATGGGCGCCTCGTACGTCGAGCGCGAGGGTGTCTCCGTACGGCACGCGGCGCGCTTCCTGCTCGTCGGGACCATGAACCCCGAGGAGGGCGAGCTGCGGCCGCAGCTCCTCGACCGGTTCGGCCTCACCGTCGAGGTCGCCGCATCCCGCGAGCCCGACCAGCGCGTGGAGGTCGTGCGGCGGCGGCTCGCCTACGACGACGACCCCGAGGGCTTCGCCGCGCGCTGGGCCGACGAGGAGACCGCCGTACGGGCGCGGATCGTGGCGGCACGGGAGTTGCTGCCGTCGGTGCGGCTCGGTGACGGGGCGCTGCGGCAGATCGCGGCGACCTGCGCCGCCTTCGAGGTGGACGGCATGCGTGCCGACATCGTCATGGCCAGGACCGCGACCGCGCTGGCCGCCTGGGCCGGGCGGACCGAGGTGCTCGCCGAGGACGTACGGCAGGCCGCGCTGCTGGCCCTCCCCCACCGGCGCCGTCGCAACCCGTTCGACGCGCCCGGGCTCGACGAGGACAAGCTCGACGAGACGCTGGAGGAGTTCGGCGGGCAGGACGGCGACGCGGACGGGAACGGGAACGAGGAGGACGGCGGGGACGGCGGGGACGACGATCCGGACCCGGACGGGCCCGGCCCCGGCGGCGGGCGGTCCCCGCAGGACGGCCCCGACGACGGTGAGTCCCCGTCCGGGGAGACCCCGGACGTCCCCGCGCAGGGTGAGGCCGCCGAGGACGGGCAGGGCGCGTCCTCCGGTGCCGGGGAGCAGTCGCCCGTACGGGCCGCCGAGCCCTTCCGCACGAAGGCGCTGAGCGTGCCCGGTCTCGGCGAGGGCGCCGCGGGCCGGCGTTCCCGGGCGCGGACCGAGCACGGGCGGACGACGGGTGCCCGGCGGCCCCGGGGCGCCCTGACCAAGCTGCACCTGGCGGCGACGGTGCACGCCGCCGCGCCGCATCAGCGGGCGCGGGGGCGGTCCGGCCCCGGTCTGGTCGTGCGCCGGGACGATCTGCGGCAGGCGACGCGGGAGGGGCGCGAGGGCAACCTCGTCCTCTTCGTCGTCGACGCCTCCGGGTCGATGGCGGCGCGGCAGCGGATGAGCGCGGTGAAGGGCGCCGTGCTGTCGCTGCTGCTGGACGCCTACCAGCGGCGGGACAAGGTGGGGCTGGTGACCTTCCGGGGGAAGGACGCGCAGGTCTCCCTGCCGCCGACCTCGTCCGTCGACGCGGCGGCCGTGCGGCTGGAGTCGCTGCCGACCGGTGGCCGCACCCCGGTCGCGGCCGGGCTGCTCAAGGCGCACGACGTGCTGCGAGTGGAGCGGCTGCGGGACCCGGCCCGGCGGGCGCTGGTCGTGGTCGTGACCGACGGGCGGGCGACCGGTGGTCCGGAGCCGGTGGCGCTGGCGTCGCGTGCCGCGCGGCTGTTCGCGGCGGAGGGGACCGCCTCGGTGGTCGTGGACTGCGAGTCGGGTCCGGTGCGGCTGGGGCTGGCCGGGCGGCTCGCGGGCGAACTGGGCGGTACGGCGGTGACGTTGGACGAGCTGCGGGCGGACTCGATCGCCGGGCTGGTGCGGAATGTGCAGGGTGCGCAGAAGACCCAGAGGAGGGCCGCGTAATGCCGCAGGGACAGCCGAGTGTGGTGCCGGACGACGGGCTGACGACGCGCCAGCGGCGCAACCGGCCGCTGGTCGTCGTGCACACGGGCGTCGGCAAGGGCAAGTCGACCGCCGCCTTCGGGCTGGCGTTGCGCGCCTGGAACCAGGGGTGGCCGATCGGGGTGTTCCAGTTCGTCAAGTCGGCGAAGTGGAAGGTCGGCGAGGAGAACGCGCTGCGGGTGCTGGGTGCGTCCGGCGAGGGCGGCTCGGTCGACTGGCACAAGATGGGCGAGGGCTGGTCGTGGGTCCAGCGGGACTCCCAGATGGACAACGAGGAGAAGGCCCGCGAGGGCTGGGCGCAGGTCAAGCGTGACCTGGCCGCCGAGACGTACCGGCTGTACGTGCTCGACGAGTTCGCGTACCCGATGCACTGGGGGTGGGTCGACACCGACGAGGTGATCGACGTGCTGCGGGACCGTCCCGGGACCCAGCATGTCGTGATCACGGGGCGGAACGCCCCGGAGAAGCTGGTGGACTTCGCCGACCTGGTGACGGACATGTCGAAGGTGAAGCACCCGATGGACGCCGGCCAGAAGGGCCAGAGGGGCATCGAGTGGTGACTTCGGTGCCTCGGCTGGTCGTCGCCGCGCCGGCCTCCGGCAGCGGCAAGACCACCGTCGCCACGGGGCTGATGGCCGCGTTCGCCGCGCGAGGGCTCGCCGTGTCCCCGCACAAGGTGGGGCCCGACTACATCGATCCCGGGTACCACTCGCTGGCCGCCGGGCGCGTGGGGCGCAACCTCGACGCGTATCTGTGCGGCGAGGGGCTGATCGCCCCGTTGTTCGCGCACGGCGCGCGGGGCTGCGACATCGCCGTGGTCGAGGGCGTGATGGGGCTGTTCGACGGGGCGGCCGGGGAGGGGGAGCTGGCGTCCACCGCGCAGGTGGCGAAGCTGCTGCGGGCGCCGGTGGTGCTGGTCGTCGACGCGTCGTCGCAGTCGCGGTCGGTCGCCGCGCTGGTGCACGGGTTCGCCTCGTGGGATCCCGGGGTGCGGGTCGCCGGGGTGATCCTCAACAAGGTGGGGTCCGCGCGGCACGAGGCCATGCTGCGGGAGGCGCTGGACGCGTCCGGGGTGCCGGTGCTGGGGGTGCTGCGGCGGGTGCCGCAGGTGGACACGCCGTCGCGGCACCTCGGGCTGGTACCGGTCGCCGAGCGGCGGGCGGAGGCGGTCCAGGCGGTCGCGGCGATGGCCGCGCAGGTGGCCGCCGGGTGCGATCTGGAGGCGCTGGAGAGGCTGGCGCGGGGTGCGGGGGCGCTGCCGGGGGACGCGTGGGACGCGGCTGAGGCCGTGGCCTCTTCGCCCTCCTCGCCCCCTGAGCCCCTCCCCGTTCCCGAGCACGGGGGCTTCGCCCCCTCGTCCCTCAGGCCTGTCGTGGCTCTCGCCGGGGGGCCCGCGTTCACGTTCTCCTACGCCGAGCACGCCGAACTGCTGCGTGCCGCCGGGGCCGAGGTCGTCACGTTCGATCCGCTGCGGGACGAGCGGCTGCCGGAGGGGACGGGCGGGCTCGTCGTCGGGGGCGGGTTCCCGGAGGTGTACGCGGCCGAGCTGTCCGCCAACGAGCCGCTGCGCGCGGCCGTCGCCGGGCTGGCGTCGAGCGGGGCCCCGGTGGCCGCCGAGTGCGCCGGGCTGCTGTATCTGTGCCGGGAGCTGGACGGGCTTCCCCTGTGCGGGGTGCTCGACGCGAGCGCCCGGATGCACGAGCGGCTCACGCTCGGCTACCGGGACGCCGTGGCCGTCAGCGACAGCGTGCTCGCCGCCGCCGGTACCCGGATGCGCGGCCACGAGTTCCACCGGACCGTCGTCGAGCCGGGGGCGGGGGCGGCCGCAGCGTGGGGAGTGCGCGCCCCGGTGCGGCGGCTCGAGGGCTTCGTACAGCGAGGCGTGCACGCGAGTTATCTGCACACGCACTGGGCGTCCGAGCCCGGTGTCGCCCGTCGGTTCGTCGAGAGGTGCCTGACGTCATGAGCAGCAAGCTGGTCGGAGTCGGGGTCGGCCCCGGCGATCCCGAGCTGGTGACCGTCAAGGGGGTCAACGTCCTGCGTGCGGCCGACGTCGTGGTCGTGCCCGTCATGGCGGCCCCCGACGGGACGGACGGGGGCGAACGCGGCCGCGCCGAGGCGACCGTCGTGCACTACGTGCCCGAGGAGAAGATCGTCCGGGTCGTGTTCGCGCTCAACGAGCGGTCCGACCGTGCGCGCCGCGAGGCCGCCTGGGACGCGGCGGGCGAGCGGGTGGCTCAGCTGCTGCGGTCGCACACGACCGTCGCCTTCGCCACCATCGGAGACCCGAACGTGTACTCGACGTTCACCTATCTCGCGCAGACCGTCGGGGAGCTGGTGCCGGGGACCGTGATCGCGACCGTGCCCGGCATCACCGCCATGCAGGATCTCGCGGCACGATCGGGCGCGGTGCTGACCGAGGGGACCGAGCCGTTGACGCTGGTGCCCGTGACGGCGGGGGCCGCCGTGCTCAAGGAGGCGCTGAGCGGGCCGGGCACGGTCGTCGCGTACAAGTTCGGGCGGCAGGCGCGGGAGGTGGCCGAGGCGCTTCGGGAGTCCGGCCGGGTCGAGGGCGCCGTGTGGGGCTCCGCGCTCGGACTGCCCGAGGAGTCGGTCCGGCCGGCCGGCGATCTCGACGACGGTCCGCTGCCCTACCTGTCCACGCTCATCGCGCCCCCGGTGCGCGACGGCGGACGCGGCGGGAAACTGTGACCGGCGCGCTCCGGTGCGGTCGCTCAGCCCGCGATGCCCACCACCAGCCAGATGAACGCGGCGCCCGCGACCGTGCACAGCAGGGTGGAGCGGGCCGGGTGCTCGTGGTGGGCCTCGGGGAGGATCTCGGCGGCGGCGAGATAGAGCAGGACGCCGCCGAACAGACCGAGGTAGCAGCCGAGCAGCCGCTCCGGGATGGTGACGAAGAGCGTGGAGGCCGCACCGGCCACGGGGGCGACCGCGTCCGCGAGCAGCATGGCGACGGCCTTGCGCCGGGCGTTCCCGTACAGGCTCGTGATCGTGTAGGTGTTGAAGCCGTCGGCGAAGTCGTGGGCGACGACCGCCAGGGCCACGGCCGCGCCCATGCCGCCGCCCACCTGGAAGGCGGCGCCGATGGCGACGCCGTCCATGGCGCTGTGGCCGACCATCGCGGCGGCCGCCGTGAGGCCCACCTCGGGCGCCCGCGCGTCGCGTTCCTCGCCGCCGTGCGACGCCTGCCGCGCGGCCAGCAGGCGTTCGACCAGATGGGCCAGCAGGAAGCCGCCGACGAACAGCAGCAGGGCCGCCGGTACGCCGAAGACCTCGTCGCCCGCCGCGTCCAGTGCCTCGGGCAGCAGGTCCAGGCCGACCACGCCCAGCATCAGGCCGCCGGCCAGTCCCAGGACCAGATGGCGGCGGTCGGTCACCCGCTGGGCCGTCCATCCGCCGGCCAGCGTCATCAGGAACGCGCCGAGCGCGACGAGGACCGCCATACGCCCTTGCTATCCGATCACCCCCGGTTCACGCACGTTCGCGGCCGCTGAGCACCGGTAGACCGCGCGGGACCCGGCACGTCCGGCACGACGCGCGCCGGGGCCGACCGCCCCGTGCGCACATCCGCACGCCCCCGAAGTTCCGAAGTTCCGAAGTTCCGACGTTCCGTAGGAGAGGACCCCATCCCATGGCCGATGCCCCCACCGGCGCCCCCGTCGGCAAGGTGACGTTCGTCGGTGCCGGCCCCGGCGCCGCCGATCTGCTGACGTTCCGCGCGGCACGTGCCATCGCCGACGCCGACATCGTGATCTGGGCGGCGAGCCTCGTCCAGGCCGAGGTCCTCGAACACGCCCGCGAGGACGCCGAGATCCTGGACTCGGCGACGATGTCCCTGGAGGACGTCGTCACCGTGTACGAGCGTGCCGCCGCCGAGGGACTGAAGGTGGCCCGGATCCACTCGGGCGACCCGGCGCTGTGGGGCGGTACGCAGGAGCAGCTGGACCGGTGTGCGGACCTCGGGGTCGAGACGGAGGTCGTCCCGGGCGTCTCCGCCTTCTCGGCGGTCGCGGCGCTGGCGCGGCGCGAGCTGACGATTCCGGAGGTCGCGCAGTCCGTGATCCTCACCCGGCTGGGCGGCGGCAAGACGCCGATGCCGCCCGGCGAGGAGGTGCGGGAGTTCGCGCGGCACGGCACGACGATGGCGCTGTTCCTGTCGGCGGCGCGCAGCGGGCAGCTGGTGCGGGAACTGCTGGAGGGCGGCTATCCGACGTCGACGCCGGTGGTCGTCGCCTACCAGGCGACCTGGCCGGAGGAGCTGGTCGTCCGCTGCACGGTCGGCACGCTGGAGGAGACCGTCAAGGAGCACAAGCTCTGGAAGCACACCCTGTTCCTGGTCGGCCCGGCGCTGGACGCGAGCGGCACGCGTTCGCATCTCTACCACCCGGGCCACTTCCACGGCTTCCGCAGGGCCGACCCGCGGGCGCGCGCGGAGCTGCGGGCCGCCCGCGAGAGCGGTACCTCGTGATCACGGTCGTCGGTACGGGGACGGGGGCGCCGCTCACGCCGGACGCCGTGGCGGCGCTGGCCGGGGCCGGACTCGTCGTGGGCGGGCGGCGGCATCTGGCGGCCGCCCCGGTGCCCGACGCGGCCGGGCGGATCGTGCTCGGTCCGCTGGCGCCCGCCCTGGACGCGGTGGAACGGTACCTGGAGAAGGGGCAGGGTCACCGGGTGGTCGTGCTGGCCTCCGGCGACCCCGGGTTCTTCGGGATCGTGCGGGCGCTGGCCGAGCGGTTCGGGCCGGACCGGCTGGACGTGCGGCCGGGGGTGTCGTCGGTCGCGACGGCGTTCGCCCGCCTCGGGCTGCCCTGGGACGACGCGGTGGTGGTGAGCGCGCACGGGCGTGATCTGCGTACGGCGGTGAACGTGTGCCGCGCGCGGCCGAAGGTGGCGGTACTGACCGGGCCCGGCGCCGGTCCGGCCGAGCTGGGCGCGGCGCTCGCGCCCCCGTCCGGTGAGCGTGTCCTGGTGGTGGCGAGCGCGCTGGGCGACCCGGAGCGGGAGCGGGTCGAGCGGGTGACGCCGGCCGAGGCCGCCGCCCGTGACTGGGGCGACGCGGTGAGCGTCGTGCTGTGTCTGGACGAGTCGCGTGTCCTCGCGCCGGTGCGGACCGTCGCCGGGCCGCCGAGGAGCCCGGACCGGTGGGCGCTGGAGGAGCGGGAGTTCGCGCACCGCGACTCCATGATCACCAAGTTCGAGGTGCGGGCGCTGGCGCTGGCCCGGCTCGGGCCGGGCCTCGGGGACGTCGTCTGGGACGTGGGCTCGGGTTCCGGGTCGGTCGCCGTCGAGTGCGCCCGGCTGGGCGCCGCCGTGACCGCCGTCGAGAAGGCCTCGGACGGGGTGGGCCGCATCCGCGCCAACGCCCTGGCGCACGGCGTGGACGTGCGGGTCGTGCACGGGACGGCGCCGGCCGTGCTGTCCGGCCTGGCCGCTCCGGACGCCGTGTTCGTCGGCGGCGGGGGGCGGGACCTGCCGGCCGTCGTCACGGCGTGCGCGCGGCGGGCCCGGCGGTCCGTGGTCGTCGCGATGGCCGCCCTCGACCGGGTGCCCGCCGTGCGCGAGTCGCTCACCGGGGCCGGTCTCGACTGCGACGGCGTGCTGCTGCAGTCGTCCCGGCTCGCGCCGCTGCCCGGGGACGTGACCCGGCTCGCGGCCACCAACCCCGTGTTCCTGCTGTGGGGCGTGCGGCCCCCGGCGTCCAGTGAAGGAGTCTCCAAGTGATCGGCATCGTCTCCGCGACCGCGGCGGGCGCCGCGGCCCGTGACCGGCTGGTCGCGGCCTGGCCCGGCCGCACCAGGGTGTACGACGGCCCGGTGCGGGACGCCGTCGGGCGTGCCTTCTCGGAGTGCGAGCAGGTGGTGTGCTTCCTCGCCACGGGCGCGGTGGTGCGGCTGATCGCCCCGCTGCTGTCCGCGAAGACGTCCGACCCGGGCGTCGTGTGCGTCGACGAGGCGGGGCGCTTCGCGGTGTCCCTCGTCGGCGGGCACGGCGGCGGGGCCAATGAACTGGCCCGTGCGGTGGGTGAGGTGCTGGGCGCCGAGCCGGTGGTGACCACGGCGACGGACGCCGTCGGGCTGCCCGGCCTGGACACGCTCGGCCTTCCCGTGGAGGGCGACGTCGCCGGGGTCTCGCGGGCGCTGCTCGACGGGGAGCCGGTGGCGCTGCGGGCCGAGGTGGTCTGGCCGCTGCCGCCGCTGCCGCTCGCCGCGGAGGGGGCCTGTGCCGTCCGGGTGACGGACCGTCTGGTGGAGCCGGCCGGGGGCGAGGCCGTCCTGCGGCCGCCGTCCCTGGTCGTCGGGGTGGGTGCCTCGAAGGGTGCCCCCGTCGAGGAGGTGCTGGCTCTCGTCGACGCCGCCCTGCGCGACGCCGGACTGTCCGCCGCGTCCGTCGGCGCCCTGGCCACCGTGGACGCGAAGGCCGACGAGCCCGGGATCACCGGCGCGGCCGAGCGGCTGGGCGTGCCGCTGGTGACGTACGCGGCCGGGGAGCTGGCGCGGGTCGAGGTGCCCAACCCGTCCGGCGCGCCGCTCGCCGCCGTCGGCACCCCGTCGGTGGCGGAGGCCGCCGCGCTCGCCGGGGGCGGTGAACTCCTCGTGCCGAAGCGGAAGTCGCGGCGTGCGGACGGCGCTCCGGCGATGGCGACCTGTGCCGTCGTACGGCGGCCGGGGCGCGGGCGGCTCGCGGTGGTCGGGCTCGGGCCCGGCGCGCGCGACCTGCTGACCCCGCGTGCCCGGGCGGAGTTGCGGCGCGCGTCCGTGCTCGTGGGACTCGACCAGTACGTCGACCAGATCCGTGATCTGCTCCGCCCCGGCACGCGGGTCCTGGAGTCCGGGCTCGGCGCCGAGGAGGAGCGGGCGCGGACGGCGGTCGCCGAGGCCCGGCGCGGGCGGGCGGTGGCGCTGATCGGCAGCGGGGACGCGGGCGTGTACGCGATGGCGTCGCCGGCGCTCGCGGAGGCGTCCGGGGACATCGACGTGGTCGGGGTGCCCGGTGTCACGGCCGCGCTCGCGGCGGGGGCGATCCTGGGCGCGCCGCTCGGCCACGACCACGTGTCGATCAGCCTGTCGGACCTGCACACGCCGTGGGAGGTCATCGAGCGGCGGGTGCGGGCGGCGGCGGAGGCCGACATCGTCGTGACCTTCTACAACCCGCGCAGCCGGGGCCGTGACTGGCAGCTCCCGAAGGCGCTGTCGATCCTCGCCGGGCACCGGGATCCGCGGACGCCCGTCGGTGTCGTGCGCAACGCCTCGCGTCCGGACGAGAGCAGCCGCCTCACCACGCTCGGCGCGCTCGACCCGGCCTGGGTGGACATGATGACCGTCGTGACCGTGGGCAACACGGCGACCCGTGAGATCGCCGGCCGCATGGTGACGCCGCGCGGCTACCGCTGGCAGGAGAGCGCGCCTGCGGGCGCGCGGGAGGAGTCCCGGTGAACCGTGTCGTGCACCCCATCGAGCAGGAGTCCTTCCGGCGGCTGCGCGCCCGCCTGGACACCTCGTACCTCCCGCCGCTGAGCCGGGCGGTGGTGGAGCGGGTCATCCACTCCGCCGCCGACCTCGGCTACGCGGACGATCTCGTCCTGGACGAGGGCGAGCTGGCGACGGCGCACGCGGCGCTGCACGCCGGGGCGCCCGTGGTCGTGGACGTGGAGATGGTCGCGGCGGGCATCACACGCCGCGAGACCGTCTGCCGGCTCCGGGACGCCGTGTCCGGGCCGGGACTGACCCGTTCGGCGCACGCGATGCGCCTGGCGTACGAGCAGGTCGGCCCCGGCGCGCTGTGGGTGATCGGCTGCGCGCCCACCGCCCTGGAGGAGCTGCTGACCCTGGACGCCTCCCCCGCGCTCGTCGTCGGGCTGCCCGTCGGCTTCGTCGGCGCGGCCGAGTCGAAGGCCGCGCTGCGCGGGAGCGGGCTGCCCGCCGTGAGCAACGTGTCCGAGAAGGGCGGTTCGGCGGTCGCGGCCGCCGCGCTCAACGCCCTGCTGTACCACCCTGTTTCCGCCCTTTCCGATTCCGAGGAGACCCTGTGACCGCCCCCACACCGCCCGCCCTGCTCATCGCCGGCCACGGCACCCGGGACGAGGCCGGGGCCGAGGCGTTCCGCGCGTTCGTACGGGAGCTGGGGCGCCGCAACCCCGGGCTGCCCGTCGCGGGCGGCTTCATCGAGCTGTCCCCGCCGCCGCTGGGCGAGGCGGTGACCGAGCTGGTGGAGCGCGGGGTGCGCCGCTTCGCCGCCGTCCCGCTGATGCTGGTGTCCGCCGGGCACGCCAAGGGGGACATCCCGGCGGCCCTGGCCCGCGAGAAGGAACGGCACCCGGGGATCTCGTACACCTACGGCCGCCCGCTGGGCCCGCACCCGTCGCTGCTGACGGTGCTGGAGCGGCGGCTGGCCCAGGCCCTCGACGGCACGGACTGGGACCGGTCCGGAGTGACGGTCCTGCTGGTGGGCCGCGGCTCCACCGACCCGGACGCCAACGCCGAGGTGCACAAGGCGGCGCGGCTGCTGTGGGAGGGCCGGGGATACGCGGGCGTGGAGCCGGCGTTCGTGTCCCTGGCGGCGCCGGACGTGCCGACCGGCCTGGACCGCTGCGCGAGGCTGGGCGCGCGCCGGATCGTCGTCCTGCCCTACTTCCTGTTCACCGGCATCCTGCCGGACCGGGTGCGGGAGCAGACGGGGGCGTGGGCGGCGGAGCACCCCGAGGTGGAGGTGCGGTCGGCGGACGTCATCGGTCCGGAGCCGGAACTCCTCGACCTGGTGATGGAGCGGTACGCGGAGGCCGTGAAGGGCGATCTGCGGATGAACTGCGACTCGTGCGTGTACCGCGTCGCGCTGCCGGGCTTCGAGGGCCGGGTGGGCCTGCCGCAGCAGCCGCACTTCCACCCGGACGACGAGGGCCACGACCACGGGCACCACCATGGGGGGCATGCACACACCCATGCGCACTGACGAGGCCGCCGGTCCGGCCGGGCACGATCTGCGGCATCACGGGGACGCGGAGGTACGCGACGACGGCGCGGCGCTGGCCGACCTGGCCGTCAACGTCCGCACCGGGACGCCCCCGGCGTGGCTGCGTGACCGGATCGCCGCGTCGCTGACCGGGCTGGCCGCCTACCCGGACGGCCGGGCCGCCCGGTCGGCGGTGGCGGCGCGGCACGGGCTGCCGGTGGAGCGGGTGCTGCTGACGGCGGGGGCGGCGGAGGCGTTCGTGCTGCTGGCGCGGGCGCTGCGGGTGCGCCGTCCGGTGGTCGTGCACCCGCAGTTCACGGAGCCGGAGGCGGCGCTGCGGGACGCGGGGCACGAGGTGGGCCGGGTGCTGCTGCGCCCCAAGGACGGCTTCCGCCTCGACCCGGCGGCCGTCCCCGAGGACGCGGACCTGGTCGTCGTCGGTAACCCGACCAACCCCACGTCGGTGCTGCACCCGGCCGCGACGGTCGCCTCGCTCGCCCGCGCCGGGCGGACGCTGGTGGTCGACGAGGCGTTCATGGACGCGGTCCCGGGCGAGCGTGAGGCGCTGGCGGGGCGGACGGACGTGCCGGGCCTGGTGGTCCTGCGCAGCCTGACGAAGACGTGGGGGCTGGCGGGGCTGCGGATCGGGTACGTTCTCGCGGCTCCGGAGACGGTCCGCGCCCTGGAGCGGGCGCAGCCGCTGTGGCCGGTGTCGACCCCGGCGCTGGTGGCGGCACAGGCGTGCGTGTCACCGGCGGCGGTGGCGGAGGCGGAGGACGCGGCACGGCGGACCGCGCGGGACCGGGCGTATCTCGTCGCCGCTCTCAAGGAGGTCGCCTCTGCAGGCGTGCGGGTCGTGGAGCCGGCGGAGGGGCCGTTCGTGCTGGTCCGGGTGCCGGGTGCGGCCCAGGTGCGGGGGCGGCTGCGGGAGCTGGGGTTCGCGGTGCGGCGCGGGGACACCTTCCCCGGGCTGGGCGAGGACTGGCTCCGTCTGGCCGTGCGGGACCGGGGGACGACGGAGGAGTTCCTGGGGGCGCTGCGGAAGGCGCTGGGCTGAGGGCGGAGGCGCCTCGCCCCCGCCCCTTCCCCTCGCGTTACCCGGGGCTCTGCCCCAGGATCCCGTTCGCGCAGGTCCCCGCGCCGCTGCCCGCTCAGCCGCGTCGTCTCGCCACCGCGAAGGCCGCGCCGCCGAGGGCCAGCAGCACCGCCGAGCCGCCCGCGAGATACACCGTCGTCGCACTCCCACCCGTCTCCGCCAGATTCTCCTCGGCGGGCTTCTCCTTCACCGGCTTCCCCTTCGCCCGCTTCTCCTTCGCCGGTGCCCCCTGCGCCCGCACGTCGCCCGCCGGCTCCGCGGCCTCCTCCTTCCGCGCCGACGGGGTCTCGCACGTCGCCTCGGCGAGCGTGACCGTTCCCTCCACCTCGGCCACGTTCAGCTTCAACGGGTCGACGGAGACCTTGAGTTCGAGGGCGGTCGCGGCGGCCGTGCGGGACGTGGTGTGCTTCCTGGCCAGCTCGAGCCGCACCTCGCCCACGCCCGGGACCCGCACCTCGGTGGGTCCGCTCGCGCTCACCGTGGTCCGCTTGCCGAGCACGGTCACCGGCCCCACCAGGTTCGCCGAGGCGACCGGCGCCTTCCCGGCCTCGCAGGTCGCGGTGGAGGTGACCCCGGAGAGTTCGATCAGCGACAGCAGGGGCAGTCCGGGCACGTGCAGCCTGGCGTGGGCGAGTTCGGTGTGCGCCTCGGCCTTACCGCCGGACACGGTGGCCTTCGCGGTCGCCACATCGGCGCGCAGCACGCTGAACGGCTTTCCGCGGTCGACTCCGTCGAGCCGGGCGGTGAGCGCGGTCTTCTCGGCGCTCCGCGGCGCGTGCACCTCGTCGAGCGTGACGGCGAGCGGCACGTCCACGGACTTGTCGGCGAGGGAGACGTCGAGCCCGGTGCGCAGGACGACGGCGTCCGCGCGACCGTGGCCGCCGGTCGCGACGGCCGGTCCGGTGGCCGCGAGGGCGGCGGGGCCCGCGGCCAGCGCGGTGGCGGCGGCGACGGTGACGATTCTGCGCGCGGGCATGCGGAAGGTGGTGCCGTTCACGGTGTGGGACCCCCAGAGGGACAGGTACTGGTGCTCGGGACCCGGTAAGAATTACGTACTGTCCGTGAACGGTCAGCGATCCTGGGTTACTTCACTCCATCGGGGGGTTTCCGCGAACGGGTTCGAATTCGGCCACACGGTTGTTCCCAGCGCGGCGAGCAGGATGCCCCGGTCCGGAAGCTCCGGTCCGGACGCCCCGGTCCGGACGCCCCGGTCCGGACGCCCCGGTTGAGGCGGCCTGATCCGAGCGAGAGGTCCTAACCGGCGACCCTGCCGTTCAGCACGATCCGCCGGGGCGCCGCCAGGACCCGTACGTCGGCCCGGGGGTCGGCCTCGTACACCACCAGGTCGGCGGGGGCGCCCTCCTCGAGACCGGGACGGCCCAGCCAGGCGCGGGCTCCCCAGGCCGTCGCCGAGACCGCCTCGACCGGCGGGATCCCCGCCTTCACCAGTTCCGCGACCTCCGCGGCGACCAGGCCGTGCGGCAGGGCGCCGCCCGCGTCGGTGCCGACGTACACCGGGATGCCGGCGTCGTAGGCGGCGCGCACGGTGTCGTAGCGGCGCGCGTGCAGCCGCCGCATATGAGCCGACCAGTCCGGGAACTTGGCTTCCCCGCCCTCGGCGAGCTTCGGGAAGAGGGCGATGTTGACGAGGGTGGGGACGATGGCGACGCCGCGCTCGGCGAAGAGGGGGATGGTGTCCTGTGTGAGCCCCGTGGCGTGCTCGACGCAGTCGATGCCCGCCTCGACCAGGTCGCGCAGGGAGTCCTCGGCGAAGCAGTGCGCGGTGACGCGGGCGCCGAGGCGGTGGGCCTCGGCGATGGCCGCCTCGACGGCGTCGCGGGGCCAGCAGGCCGAGAGGTCGCCGGTCCCCCGGTCGATCCAGTCGCCGACCAGCTTGACCCAGCCGTCGCCGCGCCGGGCCTCCTGGGCGACGTACGCCGTCAGGTCCTCCGGCTCGATCTCCCAGGCGTAGTTGCGGATGTAGCGGCGGGTGCGGGCGATGTGCCGGCCCGCCCTGATGATCTTCGGCAGGTCCTCGCGCCCGTCGGCCCAGCGGGTGTCGGACGGCGAACCTGCATCACGGAGCAGCAGCGCGCCGGCGTCCCGGTCGGTCAGCGCCTGCTTCTCGGAGACGTCGTCGGGGACGGGCCCGTGCGCGTCGAGGCCGACGTGGCAGTGGGCGTCGACGAGCCCGGGCAGCGCCCAGCCCTCGACGGTGCGGACGTCCCGGGCGCCGGCGGGCCGCTGGTGGGCTATCCGCCCCCCGACGACCCACAGCTCGTCGCGGACGTCCTCGGGCCCGACCAGCACCCGCCCCTTCACGTGCAGCACCGCACCATCGCTCATGCAGGCACCTTAGTGAGTCACCGTTCGCTCCCGCCCCCCTAGGGTCTGTCCGAGGTCCCCTCCTCCACCTCGGCCATGGCCGGGTCGAGGAGGCGGGAGAGGAAGTGGCGGGTGCGTTCGTGGCTGGGGGCGCCGATGACGCGGGCGGGCGGGCCGTCCTCGACGATCACGCCGCCGTCCATGAACACGACCCGGTCGGCGACCTCGCGCGCGAAGGTCATCTCGTGGGTGACGACCATCATCGTCATGCCCTCGTTCGCGAGCATCCGCATCACGGCGAGCACGTCGCCGACGAGCTCCGGGTCGAGCGCCGAGGTCGGCTCGTCGAAGAGCATCACCTCGGGTCCCATGGCGAGGGCGCGGGCGATGGCGACGCGCTGCTGCTGGCCGCCGGAGAGGGAGGACGGATGGGCGCCGGCCTTCTCGGACAGGCCCACGCGCTCCAGGTTCTCGGCGGCGACCCGGGCCGCCGTCGCCTTGTCCCGCCCCAGCACCCGGCGCTGCGGCAGCGTGAGGTTCTCGGTCACCGACAGGTGCGGGAACAGGTTGAACTGCTGGAAGACCATGCCGATACGGCGGCGCACCGCGTCGATGTCGACGTCGGGGTCCGTGATCTCGGTGTCCCCGATGAAGACCTGGCCCTTCGTGGGCTCCTCCAGGAGGTTCACACAGCGCAGCAGCGTCGACTTGCCCGACCCCGAGGGGCCGATGACGCAGACGACCTCGCCCGCGCCGATCTCCAGGTCGATGCCGCGCAGCACCTGGTTGTCGCCGAAGGACTTGTGGAGGTCCCTCACGCGGATCTCGGGGCGGGTCACCTGATCTCCTTCAGAGCCTTGGTTTCCATACGGCGTACGACGAGGCTGAGCGGGATGGTGATCAGCAGGTAGCACAGGCCCGCGACCAGGATCGGCGTGCTGTTGGCCGTGGTGCTGGCCAGGTCGTTGCCGAACTTGGACAGTTCGCGCTCCTCCAGGGTGACGCCGAGGAACAGCACCAGCGAGGAGTCCTTGAAGAGCAGGACGAGTTCGTTGGTCAGCGGCGGCATGATGATCCGGAAGGCCTGCGGCAGGACGATGGAGACCATGGCCCGCGCGGGCGAGAACCCGAGCGAACGGGCCGCCTCCATCTGCCCCTTGGGCACGGCCTGGATGCCCGCGCGGATCGTCTCCGCCATGTAGGCGGCGGAGACGAGTCCGAGGGCGACGGCGACCTTGCCGTAGGTGCCGCCCGGGTACTCGATGTGCGGGAAGGCCAGCGGGACGCCGACACCCACGAAGATGAAGATCAGCAGCGCGGGCAGGCCGCGGAAGATCTCGATGTAGATCCCGGCGAGCCAGCGGTAGGGCCCCACGGACGACAGGCGCATCAGAGCGATGACCATGCCGAGGGCGAGGCCCACGACGAACCCGGACAGCGTGTAGAGCACGGTGTTCTTCAGGGCCACCGTGATGATGTCCGGGAACAGCTCCTTCGCGATGTCGACCTGAGCGAACTGGTTCTTCAGCCGGCCCCAGTCCGCGGCGAGCGCCGCGGCTATGACCGCGGCGGCGAAGACGACGTACTGCGCGGCGCGCGACAGCCGGCGCTTCTGGCGGCGGGTGAGGCCCGTCTTCCTCGGCTGGACGGGTGTGTCCGTGTCGGCCATGGGGTCAGGCGGCCGGAGAGGCGGCGGAGGGGTCGTACGGGCCGATCCACTTCTCGTAGATCTTCTTGTAGGTGCCGTCGGCCTTGGCGTCCTTCAGGGCCTTGTTGATGGCGTCGAGCAGTGCCTTGTTGCCCTTCTTGACCGTGAAGCCGTACTGCTCGCCGGTCTTCAGGTTGTCGACGACCTTGAAGGCGTCCGCGTTGGCCTTGTCCTTCAGCCAGCCCTGGACCACCGGGTAGTCGATGACGACGGCCTGGACCTGACCGGTGCGCAGGCCGTTGAGGACCGCGTCGGACGAGTGGAACGAGACCGGGTCGAAGCCCTGCTTCTTGGCGTACTCCTCGCCCGTGGTCTGCGCCTGGGCGCCGAGCTTCTTCCCCTTGGACTTGACGTCGGCCAGCGAGGCGATCCCGCTCTTCCTGTCGACGAGGACGGCCTGGGTCGCCTCGAAGTACGGGTCGGAGAAGTCGACGTTCTTCTTGCGCTCCTCGGTGATGGTCATGCCGGCGGCGGCGAGGTCGCACTGGCCCGAGTTGAGGAACGCCCCGGTCTTGAAGTTCTCGAACGGGGTGTCGACGATCGTCTGCTTCACCCCGAGGTCGTCGGCGACGAGGTCGATGAGCGACACGTCGAAGCCCTGGACCTTGCCGTCGATCTCGGACTGGAAGGGCGGGTACGGCAGGTGGGTGCAGGTGGTGAGGTTGCCCGCCTTGACGACGTCGACGCCCCCCTTGACGGTGGACGCGCCCCCGGAGTCGTCCGAGGAGCAGCCGGCGACGAGCAACAGCCCGGCCGCCGCGGTGATGGCGGCCAGCACGCGTGTCCGGCGTCCGAGGACGGTGTTCAAGGGGGACCTCCTGTGAGGGAACTGAGGATTCCGATTATAAGGAAACGTTTGACTTCCTCAAACCATTCCGATGGTCACCGGGTCGTACGGCCTCCGAAGTCCGGGCGCGAAGCCCCTGGGGTCTTGGCTTCACTGGCCGGTGACACCCGGTGTCCGCCCGCCCTGAGGCCTCTGGGGCTGTTGTTATCTTCTGATCTATTGCCCCGCTGAGCGAGAGAAGCACCACCGTGACGCACCCCTTCCTGGACCTGGCCCCGCTGAGCGCCACCCACTTCGCGGCGATCGAGGACCGCGTGGCACGGCTGCTCTCCACCACGCAGGACGTCCTGATCACGCAGGGCGAGGCGCTGCTGCCGCTCGAGGGAGCCATCCGTTCGGCCGCCGGACCCGGCACCACCGCCCTCAACGTGATCACCGGCCCCTACGGGCAGACCTTCGGCGACTGGCTGCGGGACTGCGGCGCTACCGTGCACGACCTCGCCGTGCCGTTCCACACGGCGGTCACCGCCGCGCGGATCCGTGAGGCGCTGGCCGAGCACCCGGAGACCGACTTCGTGTCCCTGGTGCACGCGGAGGCGGCCACCGGCAACACGAACCCGGTCGCGGAGATCGGCGAGGCGGTGCGGGAGCACGGCGCGCTGTTCTACGTGGACGCGGTCGCGTCGGTCGGCGCCGAGCCGGTGCTGCCCGACGCGTGGGGCATCGACCTGTGCGTGATCGGCGCCCAGAAGGCGATGGGCGGCCCCGCGGGCGTCTCCGCGGTCTCCGTGAGCGAGCGGGCGTGGGCACGGATGGCCGCGAACCCCCGGGCGCCCCGGCGTTCGTACCTCTCCCTCCTCGACTGGAAGGAGCGCTGGATCGACGGCGGCCGCAAGGCGCTGCCGCACGCTCCGGCCCAGCTGGAGATGCTGGCACTGGAGGCGTGCCTGGAGCGCATCGAGTCGGAGGGGCCGGACGTGGTGATGGCCCGCCACGCGTCGGCCGCCGCGGCGACCCGCGCGGGTGCGCTCACCCTCGGCGGCGGGCTGGAGCCGTACGTCCGCGAGGCCGCGGACGCCGCGCCGGTCGCCACGACCCTGCGGACGCCCCCGGGGACCGACGCCTCCGAGCTGGTCGCCCTGGCACTGGCCGCCGACCCGGCGCTGCCGCTGGCCGCCGGCGGGGGCGCGCTCGCCCGGGAGATGATCCGGGTGAACCACTACGGAGGCGACGCCACCCGGGGCGCCGTGCTGGCCTGCCTGGCCGCGGTGGGCGCGGCGCTGGCCGAGTCGGGCCGGACGGTGGACCTGGAAGCGGCGCGGCGCGCGGCGACGGACGCCTGGCACTGAGCGGCGCCCTGACGCCCGGGGACGCCTGACGCGCGAGGACGCCTGGCAGTGAGGGGCGCCCGGCGCCCAGGGACGCCGACATGCGTCCGTGCGAAGGGCGGACGCAGCGAAAGCGTCCGATCACGCAGCGGAAAGGAATAGGAATTCCACACTTCCTTTTCTTTCACTGCCTTCCACCGCACTTATCCTGCTTTTAATACCGGGTGCAGCTTCCCGTGTTCTTCTGCCCGCTTTTTTCGGGCCTAAACCCAGAGATTTCGCGGACGTCATTCGACGTGATCCGACCCCGTCACCGGACGGTTATGGAGTTGTGACGGACTCCACAACCAGTCCGGTTCCTCCCCTATTTTCCGGGCAAACAGGGATCTTCCGACGCCATCTCGCGCGATCGTGCGCGCCCGCGTGATAACACATCAGGTCGCTGCACCCAACCCTTTCCGGCGATGCAATTTCGATTTTCCCTCGGTAAATTCAACCCGCATGACCGCCGCACAAGCAGACCTGCAAGCGGAATTCCTGGAAATGCCGGAGGGCCTGCGGATCGACCGTCCGGAGGTGGCCGACGGGGCCGCTCTCTGGCGGATCGCCAGGGACTCCGAAACTCTCGACCTGAACTCCTCGTACAGCTACCTGCTGTGGTGCCGTGACTTCGCCGGCACCTCCGCGGTGGCACGCGACGAGGAGGGCACCCCCGTCGGTTTCGTCACCGGATACGTACGCCCCGAGCGCCCCCGCACCCTCCTGGTGTGGCAGGTGGCCGTCGACGCCGTGTGCCGCGGACGCGGACTGGCCGGCGCGCTGCTGGACGGGCTGACGGCACGGGTCGCGCGTGAGCAGCGGCTCACGTCGCTGGAGACCACGATCGCCCCCGGGAACACCGCGTCCGAGCGCCTGTTCACCTCGTACGCCGCACGCCACGGCGCGACCGTCGAGCGGGAGGTCCTGTTCGACACAGGGCAGTTCCCCGACGGCCCGCACGACCCCGAGGTGCTGTACCGCATAGGGCCGCTGACCTTCTGACCGAGTTCGTCCCCGGGTACCCCACGACTTTCATCTCCCAGGAGGAGATTCGCTGTGACCATCACCCAGCCCGATCTGAGCGTCTTCCAGACCCTGGAGTCGGAGGTGCGCAGCTACTGCCGCGCCTGGCCCACCGTCTTCGACCGGGCCCAGGGCAGCACCATGTACGACGAGGACGGCCACGCCTACCTGGACTTCTTCGCCGGAGCCGGTTCGCTCAACTACGGCCACAACAACCCGGTCCTCAAACGCGCCCTCATCGACTACCTGGAGCGGGACGGCGTCACCCACGGTCTCGACATGTCGACGACGGCCAAGCGGGCCTTCCTCGAGTCCTTCCAGAACCTGATCCTGCGCCCGCGCGACCTGCCCTACAAGGTCATGTTCCCGGGCCCGACGGGCACCAACGCCGTCGAGTCGGCGCTCAAGCTGGCGCGAAAGGTGAAGGGCCGCGAGGCGATCGTCTCGTTCACCAACGCCTTCCACGGCATGTCGCTCGGCTCGCTCGCCGTCACCGGCAACGCCTTCAAGCGGGCCGGGGCCGGTGTGCCGCTGGTGCACGGCACCCCGATGCCGTTCGACAACTACTTCGACGGCACGGTCGAGGACTTCCTCTGGTTCGAGCGGCTCCTGGAGGACCAGGGCTCCGGCCTCAACAAGCCGGCCGCGGTGATCGTGGAGACCGTGCAGGGCGAGGGCGGCATCAACGTCGCCCGGGCCGAGTGGCTGCGCGCGCTGGCCGAGCTGTGCGAGCGCCAGGACATGCTGCTGATCGTCGACGACATCCAGATGGGCTGCGGGCGCACCGGCGCGTTCTTCTCCTTCGAGGAGGCGGGCATCACACCGGACATCGTGACGGTGTCGAAGTCCATCAGCGGGTACGGGCTCCCCATGGCCCTGACCCTGTTCAAGCCCGGGCTCGACATCTGGGAGCCGGGCGAGCACAACGGCACGTTCCGCGGCAACAACCCGGCGTTCGTGACGGCGGCGGCGACCCTGGAGGCCTACTGGGCCGACGGGTCGGCGATGGAGAAGCAGACCCGCGCCCGCGGCGAGCAGGTCGAGCAGGCGTTCATCTCCATCACCGAGGAGAACCTCGCCGACGTCAAGGAGTACCGGGGCCGCGGCCTGGTGTGGGGCCTGGAGTTCCACGACAAGGAGCGTGCGGGCCGGGTGGCCCGGCGGGCCTTCGAACTCGGTCTGCTCATCGAGACCTCGGGCCCCCAGAGCGAGGTCGTCAAGCTCCTCCCGGCGCTGACGATCACGCCCGACGAACTGGACGAGGGCCTGCGCACCCTCGCCCGCGCCGTCCGCGAGACGGCGGTCTGACCAGCGTACGCACAGGGCCGCGCGAAGCAGGCCACGAACAAGGCCGTACACGCACACCGTACGGACAAGCAGAGAGGCAGCGACTCACCGTGATCGTCCGATCGTTCAAGGACATCGAGGGAACCGACCGTCATGTGAAGGCCAAGACCGGCACGTGGGAGAGCAAGAGGATCGTGCTGGCCAAGGAGGGCGTCGGCTTCTCCCTGCACGAGACGATCCTGTACGCGGGTACGGAGACGTCGATGTGGTACGCGAACCACATCGAGGCCGTGCTCTGCGTCGAGGGCGAGGCCGAACTGACCGACGACGAGACCGGCGAGAAGCACTGGATCACGCCCGGGACGATGTACCTGCTGGACGGCCACGAGCGTCACACCATGCGCCCCAAGAGCGACTTCCGCTGCGTCTGCGTCTTCAATCCGCCCGTCACCGGACGGGAGGACCACGACGAGAACGGCGTCTACCCGCTGCTGACCGAGGAGGTCTGATCACCATGACCGTCACCCCCGAGAGGATCACCGACCTCTATCCGAGCCGCGGCGCCACCGAGGTGCGCGTGGACCGCAAGGACCCCGTGGTGTGGGGCGCGCCGGGCACGCCCGGGCCCCTCGCGACGGCCGAGCTGGAGGGCTTCGAGCGCGACGGCTTCCTCGCGGTCGAGGAACTCATCGGCGCGGCCGAGGTCGCGGTCTACCGCGAGGAGCTGGAGCGGCTGGTCACCGACCCGGCGATCCGGGCCGACGAGCGCTCCATCGTCGAGCCGCAGTCCCAGGAGATCCGGTCGGTCTTCGAGGTCCACCGGATCAGCGAGGTCTTCGCCCGTCTGGTGCGCGACGAGCGCGTGGTCGGCCGGGCGCGGCAGATCCTCGGCTCGGACGTGTACGTCCACCAGTCCCGGATCAACGTCAAGCCCGGTTTCGGCGCGAGTGGCTTCTACTGGCACTCGGACTTCGAGACCTGGCACGCCGAGGACGGTCTGCCGAACATGCGGACGGTGTCCGTCTCGATCGCGCTCACCGAGAACTACGACACCAACGGCGGTCTCATGATCATGCCGGGGTCGCACAGGACGTTCCTCGGGTGCGCGGGGGCCACGCCGAAGGACAACTACAAGAAGTCGCTGCAGATGCAGGACGCGGGCACGCCCTCGGACGAGGCCCTGACGGACTTCGCCACCCGGCACGGCATCAAGCTGTTCACCGGCAAGGCGGGTTCGGCGACCTGGTTCGACTGCAACTGCATGCACGGCTCCGGGGACAACATCACCCCGTTCCCGCGCAGCAACGTCTTCATCGTCTTCAACAGCGTGGAGAACGCGGCGGTCGAGCCCTTCGCGGCACCGGTCCGGCGCCCCGAGTTCATAGGAGCCCGGGACTTCACTCCGGTGAAGTAGGAGACCTCCCGCACGTCCATGGCCCGGCTCGGCGCCCCTCCCTCCGGGGGGAGCGCCGAGCCGGGCCATGTGCGCGTCCGGGCCGGGTCAGCCGGAGAGCGCGTCGAGCAGGCGGTCGACGTCCTCGGGGGTGTTGTAGAGGTGGAAGGCGGCCCGCAGGTTGCCCGCCCGGTCGGAGACCTCGATCCCCGCCCGGCTCAGCTCGCCCTGCCTGCCGCCGAGGCCGGGCACCGACACGATGGGCGACCCGGGCGCGGGCAACGGCTCCCGGCCCAGCTCGGCGAGGCCCGCGCGGAAGCGGTCGGCGAGCGCCAGGTCGTGGGCGCGCACGGCGTCCACCCCGAGTTGTTCGATGAGCGCGAGGGAGTGCCGGGCGCCCGCGTACGAGAACAGGCTGGGGCTCTCGTCGAACCGCCGGGCGGAGTGGGCGAGTTCCTCGACGGGGCCGTAGCAGCTGTCCCAGGGGCGCTCCCCCGCCACCCAGCCCGCGAACACGGGGGTGAGGCCGCCGAGGTCCTCGGGGACGACCAGGAAGGCGACGCCGCGCGGGCAGGTCAGCCACTTGAAGGCGACGGAGGACACGAAGTCGTACGCGTCCGCCTCGACGGGCAGCCATCCGGCGGCCTGGGACACGTCGATGTAGGTGCGGGCCCCGTGGGTCCGCGCGGCCTCGCGGATCGCGGGCAGGTCGGCGATCCGGCCGTCGGCCGACTGCGCGGCGCTGACGGCGACGAGCGCCGTGCCGGGGCGCACCGACTCGGCGATCCGCTCCAGCGGGACGGCGCGGACCTTGAGGTCGCCGCGGATGTGGAAGGGGTTGACGACGGAGGTGAAGTCGGCCTCGGCGGTGAGGACTTCGGCGCCCGCGGGGAGCGAGGCCGCGATCAGGCCGGTGTGGACGGCGACCGAGGCACCGGCCGCGACACGGCCGCCGGGGACGCCGGCCAGCCGGGCGAAGGCGGCCCGCGACTCCTCCACGTCCGCGAACATGTCCTGCGGCTGCCCGGCGGCCACCGACTCGACGGCGGCCCGCATGGCCTTCACCGTGCGGGCCGGCAGCAGTCCGGTGCTCGCGGTGTTCAGATAGGTGTTCTCCGGGGCGAACTCGGCGCGTACGAGGCTCTCGAAGGTCTCCATGGGACCACTGTGCGGCCCCCGGACCTCCCCGTCCATTGCGGAGTTCTACGTGGTTTCGCCAAGCATCGCTTATACGTCCGCCCGACCTGCGGCGATCGTGGTCAGTGCCCCGGGACCGCGCACCCGTCCGGGCCGCAGGCCCCGGCGTCGTCGGCCGTCGCGCCGTCCGCGGCCTGGACCGGGGTGAGCCGCGGGCGCGCGTCCCACGCCTGCTCCAGCGCACGGGTGAAGACCTCGGTGGGCTGGGCTCCGGAGACGCCGTAGGCGCGGTCGAGGACGAAGAAGGGGACGCCGCTCGCGCCCAGCTCGGCGGCCTCGCGCTCGTCGGCACGCACGGCGTCGGCGTACGCGGTGGGGTCGGCGAGCACGGCGCGGGCGGCGCCGGCGTCCAGTCCGGCGGCGACGGCGAGTTCCACGAGGCGTTCGTCGTCGTCGAAGACGGACCGCTCCTCGGCGAAGTTCGCCCGGTAGAGGAGACCGATCAGCTCGTCCTGGCGGCCGTGCTCCCCGGCGAGGTGCAGCAGCCGGTGCATGTCGAAGGTGTTGCCGTGGTCACGGCCCTCGGTGCGGTACTCCAGACCCTCGGCGGCGGCGTTCGCGCCCAGGTTCTCCTCGGCGGCCCGGGCCTGCGCCTCGCTCATGCCGTACTTCTTCGCCAGCATCGGCAGCACGGCCCCGGTGTCGCCCTTCGCGCGGTGCGGGTCGAGCTCGAAGGAGCGGTGCACCACCTCGACCCGGTCGCGGTGCGGGAAGGCGTCGAGCGCCTTGTCGAACCGGGCCTTCCCCACGTAACACCAGGGGCAGGCGATGTCCGTCCAGATCTCGACGCGCATGCTTCGGCTTCTCTCGGGTCGTACGGGCACGGAGAGGTGCCTCCGCTCGGTACGTGAACGTTCAAGCGCATCGGGGTATTCCCCCGGCCGCGGCGGCCGGCGCCGGGCGTCGGCCGCCGGACGTCGGTCAGCGGCCGTCCCGCAGGTCCTCTGGCCAGTTCGGGCGGAACTCGATGTGGTCGTAGGTGACGACGCAGCCCTCGCCCATCGGGGACTGGGTCATGAAGCCGATCAGGGCGGCGCCGGTCTCCTTCTCTCCGCCCAGGGTGAACAGGCGGACGAAGGTCCAGGTCACTCCGTCGCGGGAGGCGTGGAAGGCGAAGGCCCGGCCGGTGCGGCTGACCCGCAGCCAACCGGAGGCGCCGTCGACCGTGAAGGAGTTGGCGTCGTCGGAGTGCTCGCGGGTCACCACCGTGCAGACGGTGGGGACGTCCGGGGAGTACTCCAGGCAGAGCTTCGCCCAGGCACGCTCGCCCACGTGGACGTAGAGCAGTCCGGCGTCGAAGGACGCCGCGAAGCCGACGGTGACGCGGGCGATCAGCTGGAAGTCGCCCTCCGGGGCGCCGAGCAGCCGGGGCGCGTCGGATGCGGGGTCGAGGGCCTCACCGGTGGGGGGCACGAAGCGGTCCTGCCTCGGGCCCGCCCAGCCGGTGAGTACGCCGTCCTCGTACGACCAGTTCCCGTCGGGACCGTACGTACGGAGGGCGAAGGGGAGTTCGGGAAGTTCCACGTCCATCCGCAGAGTGTCGCATCCCGACCGTGCGCCGGAGTGCGCCCTCAGCGCTCCAGCCGGCCGTCGTAACGGCGCGGCAGCCCCAGCGGGTTGTCGTCGCGCAGCTCGGGCGGCAGCAGGGCCTCGGGCGCGTTCTGGTACGCGACCGGACGCAGCCAGCGCTCGATGGCCGTCCCGCCGACGGAGGTCGAGGTGGACGTCGTCGCCGGGTAGGGGCCGCCGTGGTGCTGGGCGGGGGCGACGGCGACGCCGGTCGGCCAGCCGTTGACCAGGACGCGTCCGGCGAGCGGGGTCAGCTCGGCGAGGATCTCGGCGCCGCGGCCCTGCCCGGCGGCCTCCTCGGCGGAGAGGTGCACGGTCGCGGTGAGGTTGCCGGGCAGCCGGGACAGGAGGGCGCGGGCCTCGGCGTCGTCCTCGTAGCGGGCGACGACCGTGAGCGGTCCGAAGCACTCCTCCAGGAGCAGGTCGTGCTCGCCCTCGGCGGCCAGCCGGCCGGCCGGCACGGTCAGGAAGCCGGGGCTCACCGTGTGCTCGCCGCCCGCGCCGGCGGTCACCGGGGCGTCCACGTCGGGCAGGCCGGAGCGCTCGGTGACACCGGCGATGAAGTTGTCCCGCATCCGGTGGTCGAGCAGGACTCCGGCGTCGGTGTCGCTGACGGCGTCCGTGAGGGACTTGACCAGCCGGTCGCCCGCCGCGCCGGCCGGGGCGAGGACGAGTCCGGGCTTGACGCAGAACTGGCCGACGCCGAGCGTCATCGAGCCCGCGAGCCCGGCGCCGATCGCCTCGGCGCGCTCGGCGGCGGCCGCCTCGGTGATCACGACGGGGTTCAGCGAGCCCAGCTCGCCGTGGAAGGGGATCGGCACCGGCCGCGCCGCCGCCGCGTCGAAGAGGGCACGGCCGCCGCGTACGGAACCGGTGAAACCGGCGGCGGTGACCAGCGGGTGCGTGACGAGCGCGACGCCCGCCTCGAAACCGTGCACGAGGCCGACGACCCCGGCGGGGATGCCGTGCCCGGCGGCGGCCCGGCGCAGGGTGGCGGCGACCAGCTCGGACAGGCCCGGGTGGTCGGGGTGTGCCTTGACGACGACCGGGCAGCCCGCGGCGAGCGCGCTCGCGGTGTCCCCGCCCGCGACGGAGAAGGCGAACGGGAAGTTGGAGGCGGAGTAGACGGCGACGACGCCGAGCGGCACCTTGTAGCGGCGCAGGTCGGGGACGGGCGGGGTGGCGGTGTCGTCGGGGTGGTTGATCACCACGTCGAGGAAGGCGCCCTCGTCGACGATGTCCGCGAAGGCGCGCAGCTGGTAGCAGGTGCGGGCGAGTTCGCCGGTGAGGCGGACCGGGCCGAGGGCGGTCTCGGCGTCGGCGGCCTCGACGAGCTGGTCACGGGCACCCTCGAGCGCGTCGGCCGCGGTGCGCAGGAACGCGGAGCGCACCGTCCGGTCGGCCAGGGCCGCCCTGGCGGCGTGGGCCGCGCGGACCGCCTCGTCGACCTCCTGGGCTGTGGCCTCCACCGCAACCTGTTCGCGCTGCTTCCCGGTACGGGGGTCGACACTCCAGACTGGTGCTGCTGACACCGCGGATCCCTCCAGATGTTTGCCGCAGTTCTCACCGCAGTTTCTGTGCGATCCACCAGGGGCGTTCGATATACTGAACGCTGTCTCTGATGGTGAATATGATGCGGAGACTATTTGGCGTCCAACGAAGGGGTCAAGGGCGATGTCGGCAGGCGAGACAGGCGGCGGGGCTCAGGTCAAGTCCGCGGTACGGACCGTGGAATTGCTCGAGTACTTCGCCGGCCGGCCCGGAATGCACTCCCTGGCGGCCGTCCAGGAGGCCGTCGGCTATCCCAAGTCCAGTCTGTACATGCTGCTGCGCACCCTGGTGGAGCTCGGCTGGGTGGAGACGGACGCGACGGGCACGCGGTACGGCATCGGGGTGCGGGCGCTGCTCGTCGGCACCTCGTACATCGACGGCGACGAGGTGGTGGCCGCGGCCCGGCCGACCCTGGACCGGCTCTCGGACGACACCACCGAGACGATCCACCTCGCGCGTCTCGACGGCACGAACGTCGTCTATCTGGCCACCCGCCAGTCGCAGCACTATCTGCGCCCCTTCACCCGGGTGGGCCGCCGGCTGCCCGCGCACTCCACCTCGCTGGGCAAGGCGCTGCTCGCCACCCACACCGACGAGCAGGTCCGCAAACTGCTGCCGGAGACACTGCCCGCGCTCACCGAGCACACCATCACCGACCGGGAGAAGCTCATCGGGGAGCTGCGCCAGGTCCGGGAGCAGGGCTTCGCGGTGGACCGCGAGGAGAACACGCTGGGGCTGCGCTGCTTCGGCGTCGCGATCCCCTACCGCACACCGGCCCGCGACGCGATCAGCTGCTCGGTGCCCGTGGCGCGGCTGACGCCCGCGCACGAGCAGATGGTGAAGGACGCGCTGTTCGACGCGCGGGACCGGCTGACCCTGGCGACCCGGAGGCTCTGACATGGAGGTGGCTCTCCGCGAGGTCCACGACAGTGACCTGCCCGTCTTCTACCGGCAGATGAACGACCCCGAGGCCTGCCGGATGGCCGCGTTCGTCCTCGAGGACCCGGCCGACCGCGACGGCTTCGACGCGTACTGGGCACGCAACCGCGCCTCCTCCGCCGTCCTGCGGACGGTCCTGGCCGACGGCGACGTGGTCGGCAGCGCCGCCGTGTACGGCGAACCGGGCGAGCGGGAGGTCACGTACTGGATCGACCGCGCCTACTGGAACCGCGGCATCGCGACCGCCGCGCTGCGCGGCCTGCTCGCGCAGGTCCGCGAGCGCCCGCTGTACGCCAGGGCCGCCGCCGACAACGCCGGTTCGCTGCGCGTCCTGGAGAAGTGCGGTTTCCGCGTGACCGCGCACGCCAGCGGATACGCGAACGCGCGCGGCGAGGAGACGGCGGAGGTCGTGCTGACGCTCGCGGCGGACTGAGCGGGCGCCCGCGCGGCCCGGGAGGAGACCGGGCCCCGGCCTCCTCCCCCGTCCGGCGGAGGTGGATCGTCGGCGGGGACGACGTGGGGGGCGGGGCCGCCGCGGGAGCGTGGAGGCATGAGCCAGACATCCGCTTCCGCCGCCACCGCGGGCACCTCCCCGGGTGCCCCGGCGGCCCCCGGCCGGGCACGCCGCGCCCTGCGCGCCACCGCCATCGTCTCCTGCGTGCCCTACCTGGCCCTGAAGGCCGCCTGGGTCGCCGGCAGCCGGCTCGGCATCCCCGACGGCAGTCCGCTGCTGGAGCACCGCACGACCATGGCGGTCGCCAACTCCCTGAGCATCGTCCTGGACAGTGCCGTGGTGGTGCTGGCCCTGCTCCTCACCCGGCCGTGGGGGCTGCGGGTGCCCGCGTGGCTGCTCGCGTTCCCGATGTGGGTCGCGACCGGGCTGATCGCTCCGATCATGACCGGCTATCCCCTGCAACTGCTGGTCAGGGTGGTCGACGGCGGCGCCCGCACGTCGGGCACCGGAGGGGGCGGCGAACCCTTCCTCGACGAGTGGGTGTTCGGGGTCGTGTACACGGGGTTCATCGTGCAGGGACTGACCCTCGGCACCCTGTTCGTGCTGTACGCCCGCGACCGCTGGCGGCATCTGTGGAGCGGGCGCACGGGCGACCTGCCGGTCAGCGCCGTGGCACCGGCCCAGCGGGCCACCGCCGTGGCCGCCGCCGTCCTCGCCCTGTTCCCCCTCGCCCAGCGCGCGGCGTGGGCCTGCGGGAGCACGGCCGGGCTGAGCGGCCGGCGCGCCATGGGCCGGGACAGCGACTTCCACGTGCTGGAGGCCACGTTCGCCGCCTTCCTCGTCGTCGCCGTCGCCGGTGCCTGGATGCTGGCCTTCCGTCAGGGCCGCGGACTGTCCCTGAAGGTGCCCCTCGCCCTCGCCTGGACCGGGTCGGGGGCGACGGCCTGCTGGGGCTGCTGGGTGTCGCTGGCGTCGCTGGGCGGCGGGAACGACCTCGCCGACCGCCCCACCCAGGCGATGAACCTCACCTACGCTGGGCAGATGATCGTCGGCATACTCGTGGCCGCCCTCGGCGCCCACTTCCTCGCCGAACGGGCCGCGGCCGGCCGGGCGGCCCGGCGTCCGGTGTGAGCGGCCTCGCCCGGTTCCTGCTCGGACGGCGGGCACGGCGCCGCTGGGTCCACCTCATCCTCGGCGGCGCGCTCGCGATGCCGTACGTCCTGGTCGGCGAGGTCTTCGTCGGACCGGCCCTGGACGCGCGGTACGCGTTCGGTTCGCTTCCCCTCCAACTCCTCTCCTTCGCCGCCGGGTTGCCGCTCGCGGCCGTCACCGGGCTCTTTCCGCTCACCCGGCCCGTGTCGGCCGGCGCGGTACGGGCACTGTGCGGGACCGACGGCGGTCTCGCCGAGGGACCGGCCCGCACCCCGGCCGCCCGCCGGCGCGCCGCCGTCTGGTTCACCCTGCATCTGGGGATCGGCGGGATCGTCTCGGGGATGTCGCTCGCCGTGCCGCCGTTCGCGGTGGGGCTGATCGTGCTGCCGGTGGTCGCCGCGCTGTCCGGGGCCCGTCTCGGGCTGCCCGACGTGTTCGGCCACACCTGGGCACTGGCGCTCTCGCCGCTCGCCGGGGCAGCGATCCTGGTCGCCCTCGCGGCGTGCGCGGCCGCCTGCGGTCTGCTGCTCGCCCGCTGGGCGCCGGTCCTGCTCGGGCCCACGCCCGAGGACCGGCTCGCCGCCGCCGAACGCCACGCCGCGGACCTCGCCGTACGCAACCGGCTCGCCCGGGAACTGCACGACTCCGTCGGCCACGCGCTGAGCGCGGTCACCCTCCAGGCGGGCGCGGCACGCCGGGTCCTCGGCACCGACCCCGGCTTCGTCCGTGAGGCCCTGTCCGCGATCGAGGAGACGACCCGGCGCACGGTGGGCGAACTGGACGCGGTCCTGGGGGTGCTGAGGGAGGGCGACGACCGCTCCACGGCGCCCGCGCCCACCCTCGCCGACGACCTCGACGGCCTGCTGCGCCGCACCGGGGCGGGCGGGTCCGAGCTGACGGCCCACGTCGACGTGGACGTCCACGCCCTTCCCCCGCTCGTCTCCCGCGAGGCCTACCGCATCGTCCAGGAGGCCCTGAGCAACGCCCTGAGACACGCGGGGCCGGCGGCTCCGGTGACGCTCCGGCTGCGCCTCGTCCGCGAGGGGGACGGCGACGGTGGTGACGACTCCCGTGACGACGACGGTGCCGGCGCACGGGGCGCGGACGAACTGCGGATCACCGCCGAGAACCCGGCCGCGTCCGGGGCGGCGCCGGGCCGGCCCGGCGGCGGCCACGGCCTGCGCGGCATCTCCGACCGGGCCCGGCTCCTCGGCGGGACGGCCGAGGCGGGTCCGCGCCCGGCGGGCCCCCGCGGCACGGTCTGGCGCCTCGACGTCCGGCTCCCCCTGAGAGGACCCTCATGACCGGCCCGCCCACCGAACCCCTCGCTCCCGAACTGCTCGCCCCCGAACCCGTCGCTCCCGGGTCCCGCGTTCCCGAACCCATCCCTCCCGAGTCCGCCGGGCCCCCGTCCGCGCCCGCCGCCCCGCGCCTGCGGATCGTCGTCGCCGACGACGAGCGCATGGTCCGCACCGCGCTGCGGGTGATCCTCTCGGCCGAGGCGGACCTGGAGGTCGTGGGCGAGGCGGCCACCGGGGCCGAAGCCGTCTCCGTCGTCCGCCGGACGGCACCCGACGTCGTCCTCATGGACGTGCGCATGCCGGAGATCGACGGCATCCGCGCGACCGAGCGGATCCTCGCCACGGTCCCCGACCCGCCCCGCGTCGTCGTCGTGACCACCTTCGAGAACGACGCGTACGTGTACGACGCCCTGCGGGCCGGGGCCAGCGGGTTCCTGCTGAAACGGGCGGACGCGGACGCGCTCGTCCAGGCGGTGCGGCTGGTCGCGCGCAGCGACAGCCTGCTGTTCCCCTCGGCGGTGCGGGCGCTGGCCGCCGAGCACGCCCGGCGCCGCACCCCGGCCCCGCCGCCCTGGGTGGCGAGGCTCACGGCGCGGGAGAGCGAGGTGCTGCGCCTGATGGCCTCCGGGCTCACCAACTCCGAGATCGCCGGACGCATGGGCGTCGGCCCCTCGACGGTGAAGACGCACGTCGCGGCCGTACTGGCGAAGACGGCGACCCGCGACCGCACCCAGGCGGTGATCGCCGCGTACGAGGCGGGCTTCATGAACGACTCATGAGAAACAGGGGCGGACGGGAACGATTCGCCCGGCTCCGCTCGTCCTCTGAGCGGGATGAACAAGACGATCAGGCGCGCCGCCGTCTTCAGTCTGATGCTCGTGCTCGCCCTGCTGGTCAGGGCGACCTGGGTGCAGTTCTACGACGGCCAGGCGCTCGCGGACAGCAAGCACAACCGGCGGAACGCGATAGAGAGGTACGCGAACCCGCTCGGGAACATCATCGTGGCGGGAAAGGCGGTAACCGGTTCGGCTCGGACGAAGGGCGGCGACCTCGCGTACAAGCGGACGTACACGGACGGCGAGCTGTACGCGCCCGTGACGGGCTACAGCTCGCAGGTGTTCGGGGCGACCCAGCTGGAGGGCATCTACCAGGACCTCCTCGACGGCACGGACACCGATCTGAGGAACCCGCTGGACACGATCACGGGCAAGCGCGCCGACCCGGGTGATGTGATCACGACCATCGATCCGGCCGTGCAGAAGGCGGGGTTCGAGGCGCTCGGCGACAAGAAGGGCGCCGCCGTCGCGATCGACCCGAAGACCGGCCGGATCCTGGGCGCCGTCTCCACCCCGTCGTACGACCCCACCCGGATCAGCACCGGGGACTCCGGCGCCTGGAAGGAGCTGACGAAGGACCCGGACAAGCCGATGACGAACCGGGCGCTGCGCCAGCCCCTGCCTCCGGGCTCCACGTTCAAGCTGGTCGTCGCGGCGGCCGCGCTGGAGGACGGGCTGTACGAGGACGTGGACACCGGCACGGACAGCCCGAACCCGTACACGCTGCCGGGCACGACGACCGTGCTGAGGAACGAGAACGCGTCCGCCCCCTGTGAGGACGCCTCGATCCGCGTGGCCCTGCAGTACTCGTGCAACAACGTCTTCGCGAAGATGGCCGTCGACCTGGGCCAGGACGAGGTCCGGGCCATGGCGGAGAAGTTCGGGTTCAACGACGCGTCGCAGGACGTGCCGGTGCGCGCCCACCCGAGCGTCTACCCGTCGGACATGGACAAGGCGCAGACCGGGCTGAGCGGGATCGGGCAGTTCGACGTGACGGCGACGCCGCTGCAGATGGCCATGGTGTCCGCGGCCATCGCCCACGGCGGCGAGCTGGTCTCGCCGCACATGGTGTCGCGGACCAGTGACTCCGACGGCGACGTGCTGAAGGACTACGAGGACGGCACGGAGACCAAGGAGATCGTCAGCGCGTCCACAGCCGGGCAGTTGCGCTCCGCCATGGAGACCGTCGTCGAGGAGGGCACGGGCACCAACGCCCGCATCCCCGGGGTCACGGTGGGCGGCAAGACGGGCACGGCCCAGCACGGCGAGAACAACAGCAAGACGCCGTACGCGTGGTTCACCTCGTACGCGACGTCGGACTCGACGGGCGAGGAGGTCGCCGTCGCGGTCATGGTCGAGCAGTCCGACGCGGCCCGTTCGGAGGTCAGCGGCAACGGCCTGGCGGCCCCGGTGGCGAAGGCCATGATGCGGGCGGCACTGGGGACCTAGTCTCCTCCGTTCGCCGGGCCGGGCCTAGCGGCCGGTCACCCGGTGTGCCACGAAGGCCGGTTCGTCCCTGGGACGGACCGGCCTTCGCCGTCTGCCCGCCCCAGGGCCCCGGTTCGGGATGCCATACGACGTTCGAAGCTCCGTACGGACGCTGGTACGCTTCCGGGTCTCGCCGCGGCGGACCACCATTCGACGCGCGCGGCGGAGCCGGGGGACGCGTCCGCACCCCCGCCGGTGCCGAGAGCCGCAGCGAGGAGGGGTCGCCCGTGGGCACTGTCGTCGACGACGCCGCCTCCGAGGAGTTCCACGCGTTCTTCGAGCTGCACTACGCCGAACTGGCCCGGTTCGCCCGCCTGCTGACGGGCGGTGAGGCCGACGCCGCCGACGATCTGGCGGCGGACGCGCTGGTCGCGCTCTGGAAGCGCTGGGACCGGGTCCGCGCGGCCGACCACCCGGTGGCGTACGCGCGCGGGGTGGTCGCCAACCTGGCCCGCACCCGGATCCGCAGCGCGGTGCGCGAGCGCAGGAGGATCACGCTGTTCTGGTCGCAGCGCGAGGAGAAGGCCGAGAACCCGGACGTACCGGCGGTGATCGACGTGCAGGAGGCGCTGCGCCGGCTGCCGTTCCGCAAGCGGGCGTGCGTGGTGCTGCGGCACGCCTTCGACCTGTCGGAGAAGGACACCGCGCTCGCGCTGGGCGTCTCGGTCGGTACGGTGAAGAGCCAGACGTCGAAGGGGATGGCCGAGCTGCAGCGCCTCCTGGGCACCGGGGCGGCAGCGCAGCGGGTGCACGCGGCGGCGGCAGGCACGGGTGAAGCCGGAGGAAGGGACCGATGACCAGGCCTCACGACGTGCACGAGTCCGAGGAGCTGCGCGGCGGGCTGCGCGAGGCGGCCGGGGCGCACGAGCCGGACCGGGCGCGCATCCTGGCCCGTGTCGAGCGCGGCATGGCCGACGGGCATCCGGGTCCCGCGCGCGCCGCCCGGCCCCCGGTGTCCGGCTGGCTGCGGGTCGTGGGGGCCACGGCCGCGGTCGCGGGCGTCCTCGCGGTGGGCGGCTACGCGGTCGCCTCGGCGGTCGGGGACGACGTGCCGCAGCAGACGGTGGGTGTCTCGCCCACGCCCCTGCCGTCACCGGACGCGACGAGCCGGGCGCCCCTCCCGCCGGACACCACGCCGAGCGCCGGCACGTCGAAGGGGCCGGACGCGTCCGCCTCGCGCACCCCGCAGGGGCCGGACTCCGCCCCCGCCACGGCGAAGCCGCCCGCCGACGGCGTCGAGGACGGGCCGCTGTGGTCCGACGGCTCGGTCGACCCGCAGAGCAACGCCTTCTGGGCACAGAGCAATGTGACCCTGAAATCCACGCGGGAACTGACGTCGCTCACCGTCGAGTTGCGCGTCGCGCAGACCGGCGGGGTGACCTCGACGGGGGCCTGGCGCTCGCTGCCGGAGGACGATTTCACGCTGACCGTCGGCGAGCGGGACGGCTTCCTCGTCTACCGGTGGGTGCTGAAGGCGGGACGCACCGTTCCGGCCGGTGAGTGGGTGTTCGCCGGGCAGTACGACCACGCGCGCGGCGGCCGTGACGCCAAGGACGACCGCTACGCGGCGAGCGGGCGGGCGAAGGACCGGGAGCGGTCCGTGGCGGGCGGCTTCGCGGCCCGGGACACCCCCTGGGACGGCGACGCGTAGAAAGTTTTCCCGGACCGGCAACCCTTTCCCGGCGGGCGGCGACCAGGAGACGCAAGACTCTCCTCCACACAGGGAAACGGGACATGACTTCTCGAGCTGAGCAGCGCGTACGTCACCGCCGGCGGATCACCAGGCGCCGGGCCGTCGTCGGCGGGGTGGCCGCCTTCGGCCTCACCGGCGCGGCGATCGTCACGAGTTCGATGCTGGCCACCGCCGGTGCCGCGACCTCCTGGCCCGAGGCCACCGGCGACAAGGCCGTCTCGAAGACGATCGAGGTCTCGGGCACGTACGACGGCAAGCTGCGGAAGTTCTACGGCAGCGGCGACCTCGGCGACGGCGGGCAGGACGAGGGCCAGGACCCGGTCTTCGAGCTGAAGGACGGCGCGGTCCTGAAGAACGTCATCATCGGCACACCGGGCGCGGACGGCGTCCACTGCTCGGGCAGCTGCACGCTGCAGAACGTGTGGTGGCTGGACGTCGGCGAGGACGCGGCGAGCTTCAAGGGCAAGTCGTCGTCGGCCACGTACACGGTGACCGGGGGCGGCGCGAGGTCGGCGTCGGACAAGGTGTTCCAGTTCAACGGCGCGGGGAAGCTGACCGTGACCGGCTTCCGGGTCGAGAACTTCGGCAAGCTGGTCCGCTCCTGCGGCAACTGCTCGAAGCAGTACAAGCGCACGATCGTGGTGAACGACGTCGACGTGACGGCCCCGGGCAAGGTGCTGGTCGGCATCAACTCCAACTACGGGGACACGGCGACCCTGACCAAGGTGCGCGTCCACGGCGACAGCGGCAGGAAGATCAAGCCGTGCGTCCGCTTCAAGGGCAACAGCACGGGCAAGGAGCCGACGGAGATCGGAAGCGGTGCCGACGGCACGTACTGCAGGTAGTCCTCGTCCGACCTCACGTACAAGTAGCCGCGCGCCGGCGAGGCCCCCGCCTCCCCGGTCCCGGCCGGTCGGGCCCCCCTCGGCCGGCCGGAGGAACGCCCCCGCCGGTGACGACCGGCGGGGGCGCTCGCCCGTCCGGGGAACGGTCGGTTCATCGTCGCGCGCCTCCGAAGGGGAAGGCCCGGGTCAGCGGCGTCCGGTGTCCGGCCGCCAGTCCCGCAGGTAGGCCGCGCGGGTGTGCGCGCGGGCCTCGGCGCGGGTGAGCTGGGGGCGGTTCGCGGGGACGGTGACGGCCGCGCCGGGGCCGGTGTTGCGGTACTCGGCGAAGCGCTGGTCCTGCCACGGGTATCCGGCCGACATGGTGGTGTACGGCTCCACCGCGTCGATGCCCGCCCCGAGGTGGGTGTCGCGCACGGTGAGCATGGGCCGGGCGGTGGTGTCCGAGCCGGGCACCCAGGGGCGGGCCAGCTTGTAGAAGGCGTCCGGGGCTTCGCTGGTGACGCGCCCCCGGGTCACCAGGTAGCCGCGCGGGTTGGCGGCCGCGGTGGACGGCGCGAAGACGAAGCCGTACGGGGCCGACGCCAGGTCCGTACGGGTCAGGGTGTGGAAGTGGCAGTGCTCGAACACGGCGGTGGCCCGGCCGAAGACGAAGTCGACGTCGCCCTCGACGTAGCAGTCCGTGAAGTACTGGCGGGCGAAGGTGCCGAGCGCCATGGAGTCGGCGTACAGGGTGTCCTGGTGGCCGAGGAAGCGGCACCGCTCGAAGGCCGACCGGTCGCCCTGCACCTTGATGGCGACGGCCTGGGTGCCGGTGATCTCGGGGTGGTCGGCGCGCAGCCAGTCGTTGGCGAAGGTGAGGTGGCGTGCGGTGAACCCGTCGGCCTGCACGGTGGTGGTCGCGGACCCGGTGGTGCCGTAGGTGCCGCCGCCGGGCTTCGGGGTGCCGTTGGCGTGGTCGTACACGATGACGACGTCGCGGGGGTTCCCGGAGGCGCCGATCCAGGTGGCCTCGGTCCGGTCGGCGGGTACGGCGACGGTCTCGCGGTAGGTGCCGGGGGCGATGACGAGCGTGCGGCCGCTGCCGGTCGCGGCGGTCACGGCGGCCTGGACGGTGGTGAAGTCACCGGCGCCGGCCGCGTCCACGTAGAGCGTCCCGGGGTCGAGCCGGGCGGCCGGGGAGCCGTGGCGTCCGAACGGTGAGCGGCCCCGGGCGCGGGCGGGCGCCGCGGCGGCGAGCGAGAGGGCGGTGGCACCGGCCGCCGCGGCGCTCGCGGCGAGGAAGGACCTGCGGCTGGTGACGGCGGCGGGGGTGGGGCGGGAGCGCATGGTTCTCCTTGGCTGTACGGCTCGGGGAGGCGATGAGCGGGGAGTCCGGGCCGGAGCGGCACGCCCGGGTGCGGCGGGCGGGTGCGGTGCCGCTCCGGCCCCGAGGGGGGCCGGATCAGCCGGCGGTGGTGCCGACGGCCGACCCGGCCCGTCCGGTGGGCCGGGTCAGCGCAGCCTGCCCGCTCCGGCCCGGTGGCCGACGATCGCGGGCACGGCGCGCGGCGGGTCGACGTGGCGGCGCAGGGTGGGCGTCCAGCCCGCGCCGGACTGGAGCGTCTCCCCGGGGATCTCCGCGTTGTGCACGGCGATGAGGTCGGTCCTGCGCCCGTTGACGTAGTTGTGGTCGGCGGTGACCGGCGCCTCCTTCCACTTCTTCAGCACCGTCGCCGCGCTGACGCCGTCCGCGAGGGTGAAGGCGTTGTACTGGGCGACGAGCTGGGACTCCATGCCGATGCCGAGGCTGTAGGCGTAGGAGGCGTCGGCGACGTAGTGGTTGTTGTACGTGTCGACCTGGCCGAAGCGGACGCGCGGGGCGCGCTCGACGAGCCCGGAGAACAGGTTGTGGTGCAGCGTGACCTTGAGGTGGCCGCGGTCGACGGCGGCGGTGGCCGCGCTGTCGCTGTTGCCGATCATCAGGGTCTTGTCGTGCTCGGTGAAGACGTTCCAGGACGCGGTGACGTAGTCGGCGCCCTTGACGATGTCGAGTTCGCCGTCGTGCTGCTGGAAGACGCGGCCGTAGTACGAGGGCAGGGTGCTGTCGGGGTGGTCGCCGTCGGTGAAGGTGTTGTGGTCCAGCCAGACATGGGTGGAGCCGTGGACGACCGCGCTGTCGTACTCGGAGTTCCAGTTGCCGGTGTCGCCGTCGGTGGGGTCCCACTGCGGGAAGCAGTCGAGCGGGGTCTCGAAGGTGAGGTTGCGGACGATGACGTTGTCGACGCCCTTGATCTGCAGGCTGGCTCCGCTGATCCCGGCGTGGCGGCCGATGCCGACGATGGTGGTGTCGGCGGGGACGTTCGCCTTGATGGCCCGGTCCTGGTCGGCGGCGGAGGCCCGGCGCAGCCCTTCCTGGCTGTCGTCGGGCTCGGCGGACAGGTCGGTGTCCATGCCCCAGGTCTCGGGCGCGTAGTCGGCGAGGTACCGGTCGAAGTCGTAGCCGTCGGCCTCGAAGGAGGCGCAGCCCTCGGCGTTGGCGTCGATCGTGCCCTTGACCTTGATGATGCGCGGGGCGGTGCCGCCGGCTTCGAGGGCGGCTCTGAACTCGCCCCAGGTGGTGACGGTGTAGACGTGGGCGGCGTCGGCGGCCGAGCCGCCGGTGGTTCCGGTGCCCTGGGACGCCCAGCCGTCACCGGCGGCGAGGGTCTGCCGGGCGAGGTCGCGGCCGTGCGCCTGGGCGGTGGTGCCGGTGACCGTGAGGATCAGGGCGGTGCAGCCCGCGAGCGTCGCAGCTGTGACGCGCGCATGACATTTCTGTGTGTTCATGGTGCGGCTCTCTTTCCGTCAGGCGGTGGGCCAGGTGATCCAGGACTCGGGAATCGCGTCGTCGAGCCGGCGCACGTCCCGGTGCGCCAGCACCCGGCGGTGCAGCAGTCCGGCGGCGACGAGACGGGCCACGGCGATGGCCCCGGGCGGGTTGAAGTGGGTGTTGTCCTGCTCGGTCGCGGTCCAGTTGAAGTAGGTCTTGGTCTCCTCGGCGCCCAGCCGCTGCCACAGGGCGATCGACAGGGCCTGGATGTCGAGCAGGGCCACATGCTCGTCCTCGGCGAGGGCGCGCATCGCCGCCGGGTAGTCGCCGTGGCTCGGCAGTGCGTTGCCGTCCGCGTCGAACCTTCTGCGCTCGACCGGGGTGGCGAGCACGGGCCGCGCCCCGCGGGCCCGCGCCCCGTCGACATACCGGCGCAGGTGGTCCTGGTACGTGGTCCAGGGCTCGGTGTAGCGGGTGGGGTCGGCGGACTTCTCGTCGTTGTGGCCGAACTGGACGAGGAGGAGGTCGCCGGGGCGGATCGACGCGAGGATGACGTCGAGGCGCCCCTCGTCGATGAAACTCTTCGAACTGCGGCCGTTGACGGCGTGGTTGGCGACGGTGACCGCGCCGGGTCCGTCGGTGTGCAGGAAGAACGGCAGCGCCATGCCCCAGCCGGTCTCGGGGGCGGCGTCGGCGTACTTCTGGGCGGCGGTGGAGTCACCGGCGATGTACAGGGTGCGCATGCGCCGGGAACCTCGTGAGTCGTTCGCCGCCGAAGCGGGGGCGCTCGCCGCGACGGCGAGCGGGACGGCGGCCAGGGCGGCCGCGGAGACCTGTCTGCGGGTGAGGGACACGCTGGTGTGCCTCGCTTTCGGGCAAGGGTCAGGTGAAGGGGGAACGGGAGGGCGCCGCCCGCGCGGGAAGCGCACCTCTCCGAAAGGGCCGGGGAAGGGCCGGCGGCGTGGCGCGACCGTGTGGTCCGCCGCCGGCCCCGGTCACCGGTGGGAGTGGGGCGGGGCCCCTACTTCTTGTTCTTCTCCCAGTCCGCCTGGGCCGCGTCGAACTGCTCGGCCAGGGTGTCCAGGAAGTCCTCGGCGGACATCTTGCCGAGCAGGACCTTCTGGAAGCCCGGCTCGTTGTCGGCCTTGGAGATGGTGTTCCAGTCCGGCAGGTAGTACGGCAGCTGCACGATCTTGGTGCTGCCGCTGTTCAGCGCCTCGGCGGCGAGCTTGGTCGGCTCGGCCTCGGAGATCCACGCGTCCTTGGCCGCCTCGGTGTTGGAGGGGATGGCGCCGGCCGACTCGTTCCACTTGCTGTTGGACTCGTGGGACGCGGCGAACTCGATGAACTTCCAGGCGGCCGCCTTGTTCTTGCTCGACTTGAACAGGCCGAGTCCGTCGACCGGGTTGGAGACCTGCACCCGGGTGCCGTCGTCCGAGGCCGGCAGGGGCAGGCCGCGGAACTTCCCGGTGCCGAGCGCCTTCACGTGGTCCTGGTAGGAGCCCAGGTTGTGGTTCAGCATGCCGATCTTGCCGCTGTCCCACTGCGCGACCATCTTGGTGAAGTCGTTGTTGACGTCGGCGGCCGGGGTGTCCTTCTTGTACAGCGCGACGTACTTCTTCAGCGCGGCGACGTTCTTCGGGTCGTCGACCGTCGATCTGCCGCCCTTCCAGAACTCGGTGATCCCGCTCTGGCCGTACATCGCGTCCAGGGCCTGCGCGATGGAGCCGGCGCCGCCGCGGATGGTGTAGCCGAACTCGTTCTTCCCCTTCTTGGTGAGCTTGTCCGCGGCCTCGTAGAACTTCGCCCAGGTGGTGGGCGCGTCCACGCCGGCCGCCTTGAAGAGGTCGGTGCGGTAGTACAGGACGCCGTTGCTGGCGGAGGTGGGCACGGTGTAGAGCCCGTCGGCGCCGCCGGCGACCTTGACGCTCTCCAGCATGCCCGCGTTCAGCTTGCCCTCGAGGGAGCTCTTCTTGATGCGTGAGTCGAGCGGCTCCAGGGCGTTCTGCGCGACGATTCCGGAGAGCATCGCGGCCCCGACACCGCCGACGTCCGGCAGGCCGCCGCCCTGGATGGCGGTGTCGTACTTGGACTGGACACTCTCCGAGGGCACTCCGACGTAGTTGACCTTGATGTCGGGGTTCTGCTTCTCGAAGTCCTTGATGATCTCCATCCAGATGTCACGGCGGACGGCCGTGTTGTTGTCCCAGAAGGTGATCTCGCCCTTGCCCGAGCCCTCGTCGCCCTTGTCGCCGCCCGAGCCGCTGCCGTCGTCGCCGCAGGCGGTCACGGTCAGCGCGAGCACGGCGCTCAGGGCGACGGCCGCGGCCGCGCGCCGCCCGCCCCTGCTGTTTCTGTGGATGCTGATCTTCATTGGTCGGCTCTCTTCTTCTGGATCCAACAGGTGTGTGTGGGTGGGTCTGCGATGCAAGCGCTTACTGGGAGGGTGTGCCGGTGCGCCTCCCAGCAGGCCGTCCGGGGGGTCTTCGGTCGTGGTCGGAGGGTCGGGTGGCGCGTCAGCCGTTCGTCTTCGGGGCGGTGACGCGGAAGTGCGTGAAGGTGGCGGCGCCGGCGTGTCCCGTGCCGGCGGGCGCGAGCGCGAAGAGCCCGAGCAGGGCTCCGACCCAGCGCCACGGGGTCGCGGTGAAGACCTGTCCCGCCGGCCGCCACCCCGCCCCGGTGTCGTAGGAGAAGCGGCAGCGCGCGCCCGGTGCGAGGTCGATCCGCAGCCGGGCCCGCCCCTCGGGTGCCGGGCAGGCGTGCGCGGCGTCCCGTTCGCTCTCGGCGACGGGCTCGGCGAACCGGTGCACCAGCGCGACGGAGCCGTCGGACCCCCGCTGGAGGCCGATCCAGCGGTAGGCGTCGCCGAGCACCACCAGTCCGGCCCGTGCGCCGGGCTGCCCGGCGCCGAGGGCGAGGTCCACCTCGACGGCCGCCGGCCGGCCGGGCAGCCGCTGGGTGAGCACGTGCGGCAGCCTGCGCAGGTCGTGCGCGTCGGCCGTCCGTACGCAGCTCAGCCGCAGTCCGTCGGCGGAGTGCTGGGTGGCCCAGCCGTCGCGGGGATTCGCGGTCCACTGCCACTGGCGTCCGAACCGTCCGCCGGGGAAGTCGTCGTCGGTGGCCGGCGCGGACACCGGCTGTGCCGGCAGCGCCGGCTTGCGGTGGACGGTGACGGGGGTGCCCCGGTCCCCGATCACCGGCCAGGGGCCCGCCGGGTCGCCCTCCTCGCTCCAGCGCATCGGCTGGAGGTGGACGACCCTGCCGTACGCCCCCTTCGCCTGGAAGTGCGCGAACCAGTCCTCGCCCGACGCGGTGCGCACCCAGCCGCCCTGGTGGGGGCCGTTGACGTCGGTGCCGCCCTGTTCCAGGACGACCCGCTCCTCGTACGGGCCGAAGAAGCCGCGCGAGCGGAAGACGCCCTGCCAGCCGGTCTCCACTCCCCCGGCGGGCGCGAAGATCCAGAACCAGCCGTCGTGCCGGTACAGCTTCGGGCCCTCCAGGGTGAACCAGCCGGGGATGCGGTCGGCGTCGACGATCACCTTGCCCTCGTCGAGCAGTCCGGTGCCGTCGGGCCGCATCCGGTGGCCGGTGAGCCGGTTCTTGACGCCGGAGCGGGACCTGGCCCAGGCGTGCACGAGGTACGCCTCCCCGCTCTCGTCGTCCCACAGGGGGCACGGGTCGATGAGCCCCTTGCCCTCCTTGACGAGGTGCGGACGGGTCCAGGGGCCGCGTATCGCTGGGGCGTTGACCTGGAAGACGCCGTGGTCGGGGTCGCCCCAGAAGATCCAGAACCGGTCGTCGTGGTGACGCAGGGCCGGTGCCCACACCCCGCTGTCGTGCCGCGGGACCCCGGACTCGGCGGCGGGCTCCAGGCGTTCGAGCGCGTGGCCGACGAGCGTCCAGTTGACCAGGTCGCGGGAGTGCAGCAGCGGCAGGCCCGGGACGCGGCCGAAGCTGGACGCGGTCAGGTAGAAGTCGTCGCCGACCCGGATCAGGTCGGGGTCGGACCAGTCGGCGTCGAGGACGGGGTTGCGGTAGGTGCCGTCACCGAGGTCGGCGCCGGTCATGGGTTCACCGCCTTGCGTACGAGGGCCGCGGCCTCGTCCCGGCCGAGGGTGCCGTCGGCGACGACGGTGACGATCCGGCGCACGAGGGTGTCGCCTGGCGGGACCGGCAGCCGCTCGCTGTGGGCGAGGGACGAGCCGACGCCGGGGTACTCGGCGGTGCGCACGAACCACGGGTCCTGCCGGGTGGTGCCGGTGGCACCGGCGAAGACCAGGGTCCAGTCCGCGCCGGTGAGGGCGAGCCAGTCGGCGCGGGAGCCGTGGACGGCGTCCTCGCCCTCGGCGTCGGGGGTGAACACGCGTGGCGCGCCGGCCTCCTTGCGGGCCCGCCAGAAGAACCCGCCGTAGGCCGCGCCGGGGCGCCCGTTGGTGGCGGGGCTGCCGATCGACAGCATCCCCCGGGTGGTGTTGGTGAGCGAGAAGGTGAAGTCCAGCGCCCAGGCGGTGTCCGTGAGTCCGGTGGCCGCGACGGTGCGCCGCTCGCGCAGCAGTTCGACGCCTGCGGCGACCCAGCGCAGTTCCTCGACGAAGCCGTCGGGGTCGCACAGCTGGAAGCCGGCGTGCCGCTGGACCCCGTGGTTGTCGAGCTCGGTGGGGCCCCGGCCGCGGACGAAGGTGCGGCCGCCCCAGAAGTTGTGCCCCTCGACGTCGGGAACGGCGACACCGACGCCGAGGTGGTGGGGGTGGTCGGCGGGGCCGAGTTCGGTGACGGCCGTGCCGGCCGGGGTGGTGACCGGGTGCAGGTACGGGCGGGGCGAGAGCGTGCCGGGCAGGTGCGGCCGGGTGACGTAGCGCCCGACCGGGCGGCCCGCGGCGCGCAGGACCGGCGAGTCGTGGGTCATCGGGTGCTCACCTCGTTCGACGGCGACCAGGGGGCGCCCGGGTCCTGTTCCGAGTCCCCCCGCGGCGTCGCGCCGGAAGCCCAGGCAGGACCGAGTTCGGAGTAGAGGGACAGGGTGTCGGCGGCGGCCTCGACGAGTGCGTCGACACCGGTCACGACCCTGCGCCGTTCGCCGGGGTCGAGGTACCAGGCCCCGGCGGGCAGCGGGACGGGGTCGGGGGCCGTCCGGACCGCCTCGACGACCTTCATGAAGGCTCCCGTGGACTCGGGGGCGACCAGCAGTTCCGCGGTGCCCGCCAGATGCCCGGCCAGGTTCTCCAGCAGGTCCGTCCTGCCGTACCGGCTCTCCTCGGGGCCGCGTCCGGAGCGCTGCAGGAGCACACGGTCCTGCTTGTACCAGAAGGTGATCCGGCCGCGGGTGCCGTGCACGACGACGTACGGCTCGGCGGGCCGCTGCGCGCACAGGGTCGCGGCGACCGTGACGCGTCGGCCCTCCGTCGTGGTGACGCGGACGCAGGAGGTGTCGTCGGACTCGATGTCGTTGGCCCGCAGCAGTTCCGTCTCGATCGTGGCGACGTCCTCGGCGCGGGTGGAGCCGTCGAGGGCCAGCGCGGTCGCGACGGCGTGCGCCAGCGGGTTGGTGAGCGCCCCGTCGACGACGTCGACCCCGTCCAGACGCCGGTGCCCGGCCCAGGGCGCGCGCCGGTAGTACGCCTCGTCGCGGGCCCAGGCACCGGCCGCGCCGACCCCGAGGACCGTGCCGAGCTCGCCCTCGGCGATCAGCTCGCGGATCGCGGGCACCGCCTGCGAGCCGAGCGACTGGAAGCCGATCTGGCAGACGACGCCGGCCTTCGCGACGCCGTCGGCCATCCGCCGGAACTCCGCGTACGAGGGCGCGGGCGGCTTCTCCAGGAGCAGGTGGACGCCGCGTGCGGCGGCGGTGAGCGCCAGGCCGGTGTGGGTGTGGATGGGCGTGCAGATCACGGCGGCCGCCGCGCCGGTGGAGTCCAGCAGGGCGCCGAAGTCCGCCGACTGCTCGGGCGTACCGAGGCCGTCCAGCTCCTGGCCGGTCAGCGGTGTCAGCTCGCAGACACCGGCCAGCCGTACGAGGCCCAGGTCCGAGAGGCGGCGGATGTTCGCCAGGTGCCAGCGGCCGTGTCCGCGGGCACCCGCGAGGACGACGGGCAGCGGGGACGGTGGTCTCGTCATCCCTTCACCGCCCCGGCGCTGAACCCGGTGATCAGCCACTTCTGGATGAAGGCGAAGACGACGACCACGGGGACGGCGGCGATGATGCCGCCCGCGGCGAGCGCCCCGAGGTCGACGCTGTCGGAGCTCATCAGGGTGTTGAGACCGACGGGCAGCGTCTGCTGGTCCTGGTTGCTGAGGAACATCAGGGCGAACAGGAAGTGGTTCCAGGCGTGCACGAAGGCGAAAGAGCCGACGGCTATGAGCCCGGGGCGCAGCAGTGGCAGGACGACGATCCGGAAGGCGTTGAAGCGGTTGCAGCCGTCGACCCAGGCGGCCTCCTCCAGGGAGTAGGGGACGTTCTTGATGAAGCCGCTGATCAGGATCATCGACAGGGGCAGCTGGAAGACCGTCTCGGCGATGATGACGCTGGCCAGCGAGTTGATCATCTGGAGCTTGGCGAAGATCTGGAAGAGCGGGACCAGGAGCAGGGCGCCCGGCACGAACTGGGAGCACAGCAGCCCCAGCATGAAGCCGCGCTTGACCCTGAAGTCGAAGCGGGCCAGGGCGTAGCCGCCGGCCAGCGCGATGACGGTGGTCATCACCAGGGTGGCGACGCCGATGAGGACGCTGTTCTGGAAGTAGGTGCCGAAGCTGCGCTCGGTCCACACCTTGTCGAAGTGCTCGAGGGTGAGGGGCCAGGGCACGAGGGAGGTCGAGCCGGCCGGGCGGAGCGCGAAGAGCAGGATCCAGTAGAAGGGGATGAGGGTGAAGAGGAGATAGACCGACAGGGGGACGTAGATCTGCCAGCGGGGGACCTCGTCCCAGCCGCGTCGGGGCTTGCGCGAGCGCGGCCCGGGGGGTGCGACCGCCACGGGGGCGGTGGGCGCGGGAGCTCTGGTCCCGGCGTCCTCGGTGATCACTTGTCTCCGCCTCCGAACTTGCTCAGCCGCAGGTAGACGATCGAGCAGAAGAGCAGAATGACGAACGCGACCGTGGTCAGGGCCGACGCGTAGCCGAAGTTGTGGGCGTCGACGCTGGTGTTGGCGATGTAGAGCGGGAGCGTCGTCGTCTCGCCCGCGGGTCCGCCGCCGGTCAGGGTGTAGAGCAGGTCCACGTTGTTGAACTCCCACACGGCGCGCAGCAGGGTGGACAGGACGATGGCGTCCTTCAGGTGGGGCAGGGTGATGTGCAGGAACTGCCGGAAGCGGCTCGCGCCGTCGACCTCGGCGGCCTCGTACAGGTCCTTCGAGACGGACTGGAGGTCGGCGAGGATGAGGATGGCGAAGAAGGGGACGCCGCGCCACAGGTCGGCGACGACGGCGGCCGGGAAGACGGTCGAGGTGTCCGACAGCCAGCTGGTGCCGTACTCCCCCAGCCCCATGTCGGCGAGGTAACGGGTGATGCCGGTCTGGGAGTTGTAGAGGAGCACCCAGATCGCCGAGGTCAGCACGCCGGAGACGGCCCAGGGGGAGAAGACCAGCGCCCGGCCGACGGCGCGGCCCACGAACGTCTGGTTGACGATCAGGGCGAGCGCCAGGCCGAACAGCAGCTGCATGCCCACTTCGACGAAGACCCACTGGGCGCTGAAGGTCAGGGTGTCCCAGAACTGCGGGTCGTCGGTGAAGGCGTGGACGAAGTTGTCGAAGCCCGCGTAGCCGTTGCGCCACGGCTTGGTGGGGTTGAAGTTCTGCAGGCTGTAGTAGAAGACGCTGATGACCGGGTAGGCGATGAAGCCCAGCATCAGCAGGCCCGCCGGGGCGATCAGCAGATAGGGGAGCTTGCGCGGCGTAGCCGAGCCACGGCGCCGCCGGGGTGGCGCGGGCTGCTTCGCCACGGCTGCGGCTTGGGCCATGACTTTCTCCGTTCGTGGGTGTGCTGGTCGGGCACTTCGGCGGCGCGTGCCGTTGAAGCGCTTCGCGTACGGTGTTCGGGATGTCGGCCGCCAGGGGGCCGGCCGGGTGGCGGTCAGCCCGCGTAGGGGTCCGGCACCTTGCCGGGCCTGGCCAGGAACTCGAAGTCGCAGCCGGTGTCGGCCTGGGTGATCTGTTCGTTGTAGAGGGCGCCGTAGCCGCGCTCGTAACGGGCGGGCGGCGGCGTCCAGGCGGCCCGGCGGCGCTCCAGTTCCTCGTCGTCCACGTCGAGCCGCAGGATGCGGGCCTCGACGTCGAGGGTGATCGTGTCCCCGGTCCGCACCAGGGCGAGCGGGCCGCCGACGTACGACTCGGGGGCCACGTGCAGGACGCAGGCGCCGTAGCTCGTGCCGCTCATCCGGGCGTCGGAGATCCGGACCATGTCGCGCACCCCCTGCTTGAGCAGGTGGTCGGGGATGGGCAGCATCCCGTACTCCGGCATGCCGGGGCCGCCCCGGGGGCCGGCGTTGCGCAGCACCAGCACCGTGTCGGCGGTGATGCCGAGGTCCGGGTCGTTGATGGTGCGCTGCATCGTCCGGTAGTCGTCGAAGACGACGGCGGGACCGCTGTGCCTGAGCAGGTGCGGCTCGGCGGCGATGTGCTTGATGACGGCGCCGTCGGGGCAGAGGTTGCCGCGCAGCACGGCCACACCGCCCTCGGCGGCCACCGGGTCGGCGCGGGTGCGGATGACGTCGTCGTCGTGGACGAGGGCGCCGGCGAGCTGCTCCCGCAGGGTGTCGTGGGAGACGGTGGGCCGGTCCAGGTGGAGGAGGTCGGTGATGCGGGAGAGGAAACCGGGCAGTCCGCCGGCGAAGTGGAAGTCCTCCATCAGGTACCGGCCCCCGCCGGGGCGGACGTTGGCGAGGACGGGGACGGTCCGCGCGACGCGGTCGAAGTCGTCGAGGGTGAGCCGTACGCCCGCCCGGCCGGCCATCGCGATCAGGTGGATGACGGCGTTGGTGGAGCCGCCGAGTCCGAGGACGGTGATGACGGCGTCCTCGAAGGCGTCCCGGGTGAGGATGTGGGACAGCCTGCGGTCGGTGCGGACGAGTTCGACGATCCTGAGCCCCGCGGCGGCGGCCATCCTGTCGTGGCCGGAGTCCACGGCCGGGATGGAGGAGGCGCCGGGGACGGTGACGCCGAGCGCCTCGGCGGCGGCGGTGAGCGTCGAGGCCGTGCCCATGGTCATGCAGTGTCCCGGGGACCGGGCGAGGCCGCTCTCCAGCTCGGACATCTCGCAGTCGCCGATGAGCCCGGCGCGCTTGTCGTCCCAGTACTTCCACATGTCGGTGCCGGAGCCGAGGACCTCGTTGCGCCAGTGGCCGGGGAGCATCGGGCCGGCGGGGACGAAGACGGCGGGCAGGTCGACGGTGGCGGCCCCCATGAGCAGCGCGGGCGTCGACTTGTCGCAGCCGCCCATCAGGACCGCGCCGTCGACCGGGTAGGACCGCAGCAGCTCCTCGGTCTCCATCGCGAGCAGGTTGCGGTAGAGCATCGGGGTGGGCTTCTGGAAGGTCTCGCTCAGCGTCGACACCGGGAACTCCAGCGGGAATCCGCCGGCCTGCCACACGCCCCGCTTGACCGCCTGGGCACGGTCGCGCAGGTGGACGTGGCAGGGGTTGATGTCGCTCCACGTGTTGAGGATCGCGATGACGGGCTTGCCCAGGTGCTCCTCGGGGAGGTAGCCGAGCTGGCGGGTGCGGGCGCGGTGGCTGAAGGAGCGCAGGCCGTCCGTCCCGTACCACTGGTGGCTTCGCAGCCGGCGGGACGCGTCGTCCGTGCCGTCCGCCCTGGCGCCGCCCGTCCCGCCGTCCGCCTCCCGGTCGTTCGCGGGGCCGTTCACATGGACCACCCCGCGGCGATGGCGGCGACCTCGGCCCGCTCCGGTTCGGGCAGCGGCCTGCTGGGGGCGCGGACCTCGCGGCGGCACAGACCGAGCGAGGCGAGGGCCTCCTTCACGACGGTCACGTTGTTGGCGGAGCCGTTGGCGGCGCGCAGTTCCTCGAAGCGGCGGATCTGCTCCCAGACCTTCATGGCGGCCGGGTAGTCGCCCGCTCGAAGCGCTTCGATCATGTTCAGCGAGACGGCCGGGGCGACGTTCACGAGCCCCGAGGTGAAGCCGGTGGCGCCGGCCGAGAAGTACGAGGGCGCGTACGGCTCGGCGAGGCCCGCGACCCACACGAACCGTTCGAGGCCGGCGTCGCGGGCGAAGGCGGCGAACCGGGCGGCGTCCGGGACGGCGTACTTGACGCCGACGACGTTCGGGCAGGCGTCGGCGAGTTCGGCGAGCCGGGAGCCGGCCAGCAGCGAGTTGCGGATGTAGGGGACGACGCCGAGCTCGGGCACGGCCTCGGCGATGGCACGGTGGTAGTCGACCCAGCCGCTCTCCGACACGTAGGGGTGCACGGGCTGGTGGACCATCACCATCCGCGCCCCGTGCTCCCGGGCGTGCCGGGCGGAGGCCACGGCGGTCGGCACGTCGTGGCCGACGCCGACCAGGACGACGGCGCGGTCCCCGGCCTCCTCGATCGTCAGCTCGGTGACGAGGGTGCGCTCCTCGGGGGTCAGGGCGTAGAACTCCCCGGTGTTGCCGTTCGGGGTGAGGGTGCGCACGCCGCCGTCGAGCAGCCGGCGCAGCAGGGCCCGGTGGGTGCCGCGGTCGATCGTGCCGTCCTCGGCGAACGGGGTCACCGGGATCGCCACGACCTCGGCGAGCGCCGCCCGCTGGGTCTCGTACGTCGCTGTCATGCCTGCTCGTCCTCTCCCTGGGCCGCCTCGGGGAAGGCCCGTCGCACGAACGACGCGATGTGCGCGTGCAGGGCGCCGGCCGCGCCGTCGGCGTCCCCGTCCAGGGCGAGCCGCAGGATCTCCCGGTGCTCGCCGGCCTCGCGCTCCCAGGAGGGGTCGGCGGCCCAGGCGACCGCGGAGACCAGGGCGGCCTGGTCGCGGACCTCGTCGAGCATCCGGCCGAGCAGGGGGTTGCCGCAGGGCACGTACAGGGCACGGTGGAACTCGCGGTTGGCGAGGGAGCGTTCGGCGGTGTCGGAGGCGCTGTCCGCGCGGCCGAGCGCGTCACGCGCGGCCTCCAGGGAGGATCCGAGGCGGACCGCCCGGCGCAGCGCCTCGGGTTCGAGGAGCAGTCGCACGTCGTACACCTCGCGCGCCATCTCCGCGTCCACCATGCGCACCGTGACGCCCTTGTACTGGTTCATCACGACGAGCCCGGTACCGGCCAGGGTCTTGAGCGCCTCGCGCACCGGGGTCTTGGACACCCCGAACTGTGCGGCGAGCTCGGTCTCGACCAGGGCCTGTCCCGGGGACAGCTGCCCGGTGAGGATGCGGTGTTTGATGCCCTCCAGCACGTACTGCGTGCGGGAGGGGATCGGTGTGGGCACAGAGGTCATGCGCGCCTCTCGGATCTCATCACGTGCGGGAACGCGGGACCGTGATGTATCGGATCTCGCGTATCGCGTCTCATATATGACGTACGAAGTACGACGCGATGAAGCTAGAAGCGCCCCGGTGTTTCGTCAACGCTTCTGACAGAAGTAATCGGCGGGGCACGCGAATCCGTCTCGAAGGGCCCTGCTTCGGTCCCGGTTCGTCAGAGGATCGCCCTCGGGGTCACGCGATGACCTTTACGTCCCCTTCGCGGGCGGCCGTGGTGCGGCCGCCGAAGACCGCCGCGGCCCGTGCGGCCGCCGCCTCGCGGGTGAGCGCGGGCCCGACATGGGTGACGCACAGTTCCCGTACGCCGGCGGTGCGGGCGACGCGGCCGGCGTCCTCGGGGGTGAGGTGGACCCTCTGTTCGCCGTCGCGATGCCGGTCGAGGCCGGCCTCGCAGAGGAAGAGGTCCGCGCCGACGGCGAGCCGGGCGAGCGCGGGCACGGGGCCGCTGTCCCCGGAGTACGCGAGGACGCCGCCCTCGCACTCGGCGCGCAGTCCGTACGCCTCCGTGTCGTGTGCGACGGCGTGGCTGCCCAGCCGGACCCCGCCGGCCCACGCCTCGTGGCCGTCCGACAGGGGGCGCAGGTCGAACACGCCGTCGAGGGAGCCGGGATCGGAGCGGCCGAGGAACGCGGCGATCCTGCGCCCGCAGTCGCGGGGCGCGTACACGGGCACGGGGGCGGCGGGGGTGAGGCCGCCGTACGCGAAGGCGTAGGCGGCGGACAGGAGGTCGGCGCAGTGGTCCGCGTGCAGATGCGAGACCCAGATCGCGGAGAGCCGCGCCGGGTCGGTGTGCTCCTGCAACGCGGCGAAGCTGCCGGGCCCGGCGTCCACCCATATCTCGGCGCCGCCACCGCTCAGCAGATACCCGGAACAGGGGCGGCCGGGGCGGGGATGGGGGGTCGCGGTGCCGAGAACGGTGAGGGTGAGCGCCATGGAGGGAGCGTACGGAACGCCGTACGCGGGAGCCCCGGGTTTCCCGGCGGACCGGCGCGCCCCCGCGTGGGGCGCCCGGCCCGGCGGGGCCGCGTCCCCGGTGTGTTCAGGTCGTGCGGCCGCGGGCGCCCTCCTCCGGGCTCCTGGCGGCACGCACGGCACGGACGCCCGCGGCCACGGCCTCCAGGTCCGCGTCCGACGCCAGTCCCGCGTGGTACAGGCGCAGTTCCGTCGCGCCCAGGGCGGCCGCCTGCCCGGCGTTCGCCGCGAGGGAGCGCGGATCGCCGCCCATGCCGGTGACGACGGTGAGGTTGGCGGCGAGGACGGTGCCGGGGCGGGCGTGGGCCGCGAAGGCGGGCAGCAGGGCGGGACCGGCGGTGCAGGGCACGACCACGCCGTCGGCGACGCCCAGGACGTGCTCCGGGTCGACGCCCGCGTTCGCCCCGCAGTGCCACGACCGCGGGTCCGCGTGGAGCAGTACCCGGAAGCCGTCCGGCGCCGCCGCCCGCACCGCCGCGACGACGGTCTCCTGCAGACCGCGGGCGGTGGTGTCGCGCCACGCGCGCGTGGCGGCCGCCGTCGCGGCGCCCAGCAGCTCCTCGACGCCGGGCCAGCCGCCGTCACCGGCCGCCGCGCCCCGCCACACCGGCTCCAGCGCGGCGCGCACCTCCCCCGCCAGCGTCCTTGCGTCGAGCCCCTGCCCGGCGTAGCCGTCCCGGCAGGCCGGGCAGAAGCACAGCGACATCAGGTACTGCGCGGCGTCCCCGAGCGGCACTCCGGCGGTCTTGTCGTGCGCGTGCAGGTGGGCGAGCCCGTACCAGCCCAGGGACTCCAGTTCCGTGCCGCCGGCGCCGTCCCGCACCGCCGACTCGGCCGCGAGGCCGGTCAGGTACTCCCGTGTGCCGTCCTGGGCGATGCAGGGCGCCCAGGGGTAGCGGTCCCCGTAGGCGTTGACGACGGAGGTGTCCGGGAACTCCTCGCCGAGACGGGAGTTGTGCGCGAGGACGACCCAGGAGTGCACGTCGAGCCCGGCCGCCGCGAGCTCCTCGGCAGCCCGGCCGTACGCGTCGCCGGGGGCCCAGTCGCCGGCCGGGTACGGCCGCAGCCTGCGTCCCTTCCACCGGTCCTCGTCCACCGGGTGGAGCACGGCGGCGTGCGCGGCCGTGACGATCCGGTGACGGGGGTGGCGGGGGGTCAGCGCGCGGGTGGAGTGGTAGGCGGAGGCGAGGGTCACCTGCTCGACGCCGAGATCCGCGAGGCGCCGCGCGGCCTCCGGGTCGCCGACGACGTCCCAGGGGTAGACGAACGCGGACGCCTTCACTCGCCCTCCTCCACGAGCGCGTACCCGCGCTCGGTCAGCCGGGCCAGCTGCTTGACGTGGTCGTCGGCCGGCTCGTGCAGCGGCGGCCGGACCTCGCCGACGTCGAGCCCGCGCAGGCGGACGCCCGCCTTGACGAGCGAGACGGCGTATCCGCGCCCCTGGGCGCGCAGGTCGACGAAGGGCCGGTAGAAGCCGTCGACGAGGCGGTTGACGGTCGCGTCGTCGCCGGAGTTGAACGCCTTGTGGAAGGCCTGGGCGATCTCTGGCGCGAAGCAGAACACGGCGGAGGAGTAGAGGGTGATGCCGATGCCGCGGTAGGCGAGCCCGGTCAGTTCGGCGGTCGGCAGGCCGTTGAAGAAGAGGAAGTCCCCGGGGGCCTCGGCGCGCACGGTGCTGACGATCCGCTGCATCAGGTCCAGGTCGCCGAGGCCGTCCTTGAGTCCGATGATCCCCTCGGTGCGGGCCAGGCCGACGACGGTCTCGGGGGTGAACACGGCGTTGTCGCGCTGGTAGACGATGACGTCGAGGGAGGTGGCCGCGGCGAGTTCGCGGTAGTGGCGCAGCAGCCCCTCCTGGCCGGCCACGACGAGGTAGGGCGGCATGGCGAGCAGTCCGTCGGCCCCCGCGTCCTCGGCGATCCTCGCGTAGCGCACGGCGAGCGCGGTGCCGTATCCCGCGCCCGCGACGACCGGGACGCGGCCCGCCGTCTCCTCGGCCGCCGCGCGCACGCACGCCTCGAACTCCTCGGGCAGGAGGGCGTGGAACTCGCCGGTGCCGCAGCAGGCGAAGACGGCGGCGGCACCGGCCTCCACGCCCTGGCGCACATGGGTGCGGAACGCGTCGAGGTCCAGGGTGCCGTCCTGGCCGTAGGCCGTGACCGGGAAGAACAGGGGCCCGCTGGGGACACCGAGTCGAGCGGCGAGAGGGGCTGACGTCACGGGGCTCTCCCTATCCAGGCGCTCACGGCGCTCACTCACACCACGCCGGTGCACGTTTCTGATTCGCGTCTACATTTCTGAACAACTCCACGCTAAGGCGCGACCTCCGGGCCGGTCAAGCGCCCCCACCGGCCGATCCGGAGCCGCGTCGACCCGACGGCGACCCCTCACCCGGCCCCCGTCCCGGCTAGCGGGACACTTGACGCGACACCCCGGCGCTCCCTAGCGTGTCCACGGATGTGAATGCGGTACACAGATAAAGCCGTTGAGTCAAGGAGTCCGAGGATGCCCGCTCGCCGTACCGTTCTGCTCACCGGCGCCGCCGGCGGACTCGGCACCCTGATGCGCGGGCTGCTGCCGGCGTACGGCTACGAACTGCGCCTCCTCGACATGCTGCCCGTCGCGGGCGAGCCGGACGCGATCACGGCCGACCTGGGCGACCGGGCGGCGCTGCGCGAGGCGGTGCGCGGGGTCGACGCGATCATCCACCTCGCGGGCATCTCCCTGGAAGCCTCCTTCGGGAAGATCCTCGCGGCCAACATCGAGGGGACGTACAACCTGTACGAGACCGCGCGCGAGGAGGGGGTCGGCAGGATCGTCTTCGCCTCGTCCAACCACGCGGTGGGCTTCACGCCCCGGCCCCGCGGCGAGGCGCCGTTCGGTCCCGGTGAGCTGATCCCGGTCGACACCCCGCGCCGCCCGGACACCTTCTACGGCCTCTCCAAGTGCTTCGGCGAGGACCTGGCCCAGCTCTACTGGGACAAGCACGGCCTGGAGACGGTCTCGGTCCGCATCGGCTCCTGCTTCGAGGAGCCCACCAGTGTCCGCATGCTCTCCGTCTGGATGAGCCCCGCCGACGGCGCCCGCCTCTTCCACGCCGCGCTGAGCGCCGAGGGCGTCGGGCACACCGTCGTCAACGGCTCGTCCGCCAACACCCGACTGTGGTGGGACCTCACGTCGGCCCGTGCGCTGGGCTACGAGCCGCAGGACGACTCCGAGCCGTACGCGGCGAAGCTGATCGCGGAGCAGGGCGAACTCGACCCGGACAACCCCGACCACGACCACCTGGGCGGACACTTCACCACGAACCCGCCGATCTGGCCGTACTGACACGGCACGGCACGGACAGCCGGAGGCGGGCGGGCACCGAACGGGCCCGCCCGCCCCGCTGTTCGGGCACACAGGCTGCCCGAACTCACCGTCCCGGCCACCGCGCCCCAGGTCCGCGGCGCACCGCGGCCCGCGCCGAACGGGCACAGGCGGGCATCATCGGGCCCGCAACAGGCCTGGTCAGTGTCGCGTACCCGCTGTAGAACTTCCCCCAGGGCCCGATCGGGCCCGAACGGGCAGTGAGTACGGGAAGCGGGTGTCGGAAATGAGCGCCGAGGAACGTCAGCGGGAGATCGTCCGGGCCGCCCGCCGCGCCGGATCGGTCGACGTCTCCGCGCTCGCCGCCGACCTGGGCGTCGCCAAGGAGACCGTCCGGCGCGATCTGCGCGCCCTGGAGGACCACGGCCTGGTGCGCCGCACCCACGGCGGCGCCTACCCCGTCGAGAGCGCCGGTTTCGAGACGACCCTCGCCTTCCGCGCCACCAGCCACGTGCCCGAGAAGCGCCGGATCGCCTCGGCCGCCGCCGAACTGCTCGGGGACGCCGAGACCGTCTTCGTGGACGAGGGCTTCACCCCCCAGCTCATCGCCCAGGCCCTCCCCAGGGACCGGCCGCTGACCGTGGTCACCGCGTCCCTGGCCACCGCGGGCGCGCTCGCCGAGGCCGGCAGCACCACGGTGCTGCTGCTCGGCGGCCGGGTCAGGTCCGGCACGCTCGCCACCGTCGACCACTGGACGACGAAGATGCTCGCCGGCTTCGTCATCGACCTCGCCTTCATCGGCGCCAACGGCATCTCCCGAGAGCACGGACTCACCACCCCCGATCCCGCCGTCAGCGAGGTCAAGGCGCAGGCGATGCGGGCCTCCCGGCGGACGGTCTTCGCGGGCGTGCACACCAAGTTCGGCGCGGTCAGCTTCTGCCGGTTCGCGGACGTCGGCGCGCTGGAGAGCATCGTCACCAGCACCCAGCTGCCCGCGTCCGAGGCCCACCGCTACTCGCTCCAGGGCCCCCAGGTCATCCGCGTCTGACCGGCCGGCCCACCCGCCGGACGGCGCGCCCGCACACCCGGGCGTACGCCTTATCTCCCGATATCCTCCGACACGTTCAGGAGCGGTTCATGCGAACCCAGAGCCGACACAGGCCGCGCGCACTGCTCGCGGCGGCCGCCGCAGGGACGCTGCTGGCCCCGTTGCTCTCCGGCTGCTGGGCCGGGGCGGGCGGATCCGGTTCCGGCGGCGACTCGATCAACGTCCTGATGGTCAACAACCCGCAGATGGTCGAACTGCAGAAGCTCACCAAGGCCCACTTCACCAAGGAGTACGGCATCAAGGTGAACTTCACCGTGCTGCCGGAGAACGACGTCCGCGACAAGATCAGCCAGGACTTCGCCAACCAGGCGGGGCAGTACGACGTCGCCACCCTGAGCAACTACGAGATACCCATCTACGCCAGGAACGGCTGGCTGCACGACATGGGCTCGTACGTCGCGAAGGACAGCGGCTACGACGAGCAGGACATCCTCGCCCCCATGCGCCAGTCGCTCACCGGCGACGACGGCAAGCTCTACGGACAGCCGTTCTACGGCGAGTCGTCGTTCCTGATGTACCGCAAGGACGTCTTCGCCGAGAAGGGGCTGAAGATGCCCGCGCACCCCACCTGGGAGCAGGTGGGCGAACTCGCCGCCCGGGTGGACGGCGCAAAGCCCGGCATGAAGGGCATCTGCCTGCGCGGGCTGCCCGGCTGGGGCGAGCTCATGGCACCGCTGACGACGGTCGTGAACACCTTCGGCGGCACCTGGTTCGACAAGGACTGGAAGGCGCGTCTGGACTCCCCCGAGTTCGTGAAGGCCACGAAGTTCTACGTCGGCCTGGTGCGCGAGCACGGCGAGTCCGGCGCCGCCCAGTCCGGCTTCGCCGAGTGCCTCAACAACCTGACCCAGGGCAAGACGGCCATGTGGTACGACGCCACCTCCGCCGCCGGTTCCCTGGAGGCCGGCAAGTCCCCCGTGAAGGGGAAGATCGGCTACGCGCCCGCGCCGGTCGAGAAGACCGACAGCTCCGGCTGGCTCTACACCTGGGCCTGGGGCATGCAGAAGGCCTCCCACAACTCCGACAAGGCCTGGAAGTTCATCTCCTGGGCGTCCGGCAAGGAGTACGAGCGGCTGGTCGGCGACGAGATCGGCTGGTCGGACGTCCCGGCCGGAAAGCGCGCCTCGACGTACGAGAACCCGGCCTACGTCAAGGAGGCCGCCGCCTTCCAGGAGATGACCAGGAAGGCCATCGAAGGCGCCCGGCCCAAGAACCCCGGCGTGCAGCCACGGCCCGCGCCCGGCATCCAGTTCGTCGGCATCCCCGAGTTCACCGACCTCGGTACCAAGGTCTCCCAGGAGATCAGCGCGGCCATCGCCGGACGCCAGTCCGTCGAGTCGGCCCTGAAGAAGTCCCAGGACCTCGCCGACGAGATCGCGAAGGAGTACGCGGGACGATGACCGCCACCACCGCAGCCCCCGTGACCACCGTTCCCGGACGCGCCGCACGCCGGCCGTCAGGCCGACTGCGGGCCTGGGCGACGCGCGCCCCGCTGCTGCCCGCCCTGATCTTCATGATCGCCGTGACCCAGCTGCCGTTCGTGGCCACGCTGGTGATCTCGTTCTTCGACTGGAACGCGCTCTATCCCAAGGCCCGCCACTTCACGGGCCTCGGCAACTACACGGACGTCCTCGGCGACGCGGACCTGCGCCACTCGGTGTGGACGACGATCCTGCTGACCGTGAGCGTGGTGCTGGCCAGCCTCGTCCTCGGACTGGTTCTCGCGCTCCTCCTGGACCGGAGGTTCCGCGGCCGGGGCCTCGTCCGCACGCTGCTCATCGCGCCGTTCCTGGTGGTGCCGGTGGCCGCGGCCCTCCTCTGGAAGCATGTGCTCTACAACCCGGAGTACGGCCTGCTCAATGGGCTTCTGCACTATGTGGGCGGCCCACAGCCCGACTGGATCTCCGACACCCCGCTGCTGGCGGTCGAGGCCTCCCTGGTCTGGCAGTGGACGCCGTTCATGATGCTGATCCTGCTCGCCGGGCTGCAGAGCCGCTCGCACGAACAGATCGAGGCCGCCCGCGTCGACGGCGCGAGCGACTGGCAGGTCTTCCGCCACCTCACGCTCCCGCACCTGCGCCGCTACCTCGAACTGGGCGCCCTGCTCGGCTCCATCTACATCGTGCAGAACTTCGACGCCGTCTTCACCCTCACATCCGGCGGTCTGGGCACCGCCAACCTGCCCTACACCGTCTACCAGAGCTTCTACCAGGCCCACGAGAACGGCCTCGCCTCGGCCGCCGGCGTCCTGGTCGTCATCGGCTCGATCATCATCGCGACCTTCGCGCTCCGCGTGGTGTCGTCCCTGTTCCGCGAGGAGGTAGGCCGCGCATGAGCGCCACAGCGACCGCCGCAGCCACAGCCGCACCACCGACGACCGCCCCCGTACGGGCCGGACGGGCCCGGGGAGCGGGTCTGGGACTGCTCGCCTGGCTGGCCGGGATCGTGTTCTTCCTGCCGATCGCCTGGATGGCGCTGACGTCCTTCCACTCCGAGGCGGACGCCGCGACCAACCCGCCGTCCTTCGCCGCCTCCCTCACCCTCGACGGCTACCGCGAGTTCTTCGGCACCGGCGGCGGCGCGAGCCCCTGGCCCGCGCTGGTCAACTCGGCGGTGGCGTCGATCGCCTCGACCCTCTTCGTCCTGGTCCTGGCGCTGCCCGCCGCCTACGCGCTGTCCATCCGGCCGGTGAAGAAGTGGACCGACGTCCTGTTCTTCTTCCTGTCCACCAAGATGCTGCCGGTCGTCGCGGGGCTGCTGCCGATCTACCTGTTCGCCAAGAACACCGGGATGCTGGACAACATCTGGCTGCTCGTCATCCTCTACACGTCGATGAACCTGCCGATCGCGGTGTGGATGATGCAGTCCTTCCTGGCCGAGGTCCCGGTGGCGATCATCGAGGCCGCGCAGATCGACGGGGCGAGGCTGCCTACCATCCTCACGCGCGTGGTGGCCCCGATCGCACTGCCGGGCATCGCCGCGACCTCCCTCATCTGCTTCATCTTCAGCTGGAACGAACTGCTCTTTGCACGGGTGCTCACCGGCGTGGTCGCCGAGACCGCCCCCGTCTTCCTGACCGGCTTCATCACCAGCCAGGGCCTCTTCCTGGCCAAGGTGTGCGCCGCGTCGCTCGTGATCTCCCTGCCGGTGCTCGCCGCGGGGTTCGCCGCCCAGGACAAGCTGGTCCAGGGCCTGTCGTTGGGAGCCGTGAAATGAAAGCCGCCGTCATCGAGTCCGTGGGCAAGGCCGTCGTCGCCGAGGTGCCCGACCCGACGCCAGGACCCCGCCAGGTCGTCGTCGAGGTCGCGGCCTGCGGTCTGTGCGGCACCGACCTGCACATCCTGCAGGGGGAGTTCGCGCCCGAGCTGCCGATCGTCCCGGGGCACGAGTTCGCGGGCGAGGTGGTCGGCGTCGGCACCCAGGTCACCGAACTGGCCGTCGGCGACCGGGTGGCGGTGGACCCCTCCCTCTACTGCCACGAGTGCCGGTACTGCCGCACGGGTCACAACAACCTCTGCGAGCGGTGGGCGGCGATCGGCGTCACCACGGCGGGCGGCGCCGCCCAGTACGCCGTCGCGCCCGTCGCGAACTGCGTGAAGCTCCCCGAACACGTCCGCACCCAGGACGCGGCGCTGATCGAACCGCTCTCCTGCGCGGTGCGCGGCTACGACGTGCTGAACTCCCGGCTGGGCGCCCACGTCCTGATCTACGGCTCGGGCACGATGGGCCTGATGATGCTGGAGCTGGCCAAGCGCACGGGCGCGGCGAGCGTGGACGTGGTGGACCTCAACGAACGGCGGCTCGACACCGCCCGCCGGCTCGGGGTCTCGGCCTCGGCGGCGAACCCGGACGAGCTGGACCGCCCGCAGGGCTGGGACGTGGTCGTCGACGCGACGGGCAACGCGGCGGCGATCCAGGACGGCCTGGACCGGGTCGCCAAGGCCGGGACGTTCCTGCAGTTCGGGGTGGCGGACTACGCGACCCGGGTCACCATCGACCCGTACCGCGTCTACAACCAGGAGATCACCATCACCGGCTCGATGGCAGTCCTGCACAGTTTCGAGCGCGCGGCCGAACTCTTCGCGAACGGCGTCCTGAACCCCGACGTCTTCATCAGCGACCGTCTGCCGCTCACGGAGTACCCCCGGGCACTGGAGCAGTTCGCGTCGGGGGTGGGCAGGAAGATCGTGGTGGTGCCGTAGGCGTCCGCGTCCTCAGGTGCGGGGCGGCGGCGGGGGCGGAAATCCTGAGGACGCCGCCCCCGCCGCCCCGTACGATCCCCCGCATGCCAGGACCTCACGGCTTCGCCTGCACCACCACAGCGGCCGGCACCGTCTTCATCACCCACCACGACCGGCCCGCCGCCACCCTCAACGGCTCCCGGGCCGCCCGCTTCCTCGAAGAGGTCACGTCCGGCGACCCGCAGCTGGTCATGGCCCGCTGGACCGGGAACTACCGGCACGGCAACGAACGCGCCGCCCGCGACCACCCCCGCAACCGCCGCTGACCCGATCGGCCGCACGGTAAGGGAACGGTAAAGCGGGTCCGGTCGTTCTCCCGTCATGACCGCTATGACCCCCGGCTCGAACATCCCTCTGCCCACCGCGCGCGTGACGGTGGACGTCACCGCCCCGGTGCGGCTCGACGTGTCGGGCCTGCTGCTCACCGCCGACGGCAAAGTGCGCTCCGACGACGACTTCATCTTCTACAACCAGCCCGCCGGCCCGGGCGTGACCTACCGCTCGGGCGGCGGCACGGCCCCGGACGCGATCACGGTCGACACGTCCGCGCTCCCCCCGGGCATCGAGAAGATCGTCGTGACCGCGAGCCCCGACGCGGCGGGCCAGACCTTCCAGGGCGTCGAGCCCACCGCGACGATCCGCGACGCCGGCGACAACTCCGTACTGGCCACCTTCACCCCGCCGCGGCTGGGCACAGAGACGGCACTGGTGATCGTGGAGGTCTACCTCAGGAACGGGGCGTGGAAGGCCCGCGCCGTCGGCCAGGGGTACGCCAACGGCCTGGCGGGCATCGCCACGGACTTCGGGGTGAGCGTCGAGGAGCCGGCCCCCGCCCCGGCACAGCCCGTCACCCCGGCGCAGCCCGTCGTCCCGCCCGCCCCGCCGGCGCACCCCCCGGTGACCCCGCCCGCGCCCCCGACGGACCCGCGCCTCGCGGCGCCCCCGGCTCCGTCCGCCCCGCCGGCCCCCGCCGCCGCGGGCACCGGCAAGATCAACCTGGACAAGGGCCGGGTGAGTCTCCAGAAGAACCAGACGGTGTCCCTGGTCAAGGGCGGACGCCCGCTGCTCTCCCAGGTCAAGATGGGTCTCGGCTGGGAGCCCGCCTACCGCGGCAAGGACATCGACCTGGACGCCTCGGTGATCGCGTACGGCCCGCAGCGCAACCACGTCGACAGCTGCTACTTCGGCAAGCTCTCCATCGTCAACGGCGCGATCAAGCACTCCGGCGACAACCTCACGGGTGAGGGCGGGGGCGACGACGAGGTGATCGTCGTGGACCTCGGCCGGCTGCCCCAGGAGGTCACCGGACTGGTCTTCACGGTCAACTCGTTCTCCGGGCAGAAGTTCACGGAGGTCGCCAAGGCCTACTGCCGTCTGATCGACGCCGCGTCCGGCGAGGAGCTGGTGCGCTTCGACCTGACCAACGCGGAGGCGCAGACGGGCGTCATGATGGCCAAGCTGATCAAGCAGTACTCGGGCGAGTGGGAGATGACGGCCCTCGGCACCTTCGTCAAGTCCCGCACGGTCCGCGGCATGGTGAAGCCGTCGGCGCAGTCGCTGTAGCACCCGGCACCCCCGCCTGCCGAGCCGAGGGGCCGCCGCCTCCCGTGCAGGGCCGCGACGCGCTCTCGCCGTGCTCGGCGAAGGCGGCCGCCGCCTCCTCGGCCAGACGCTCGCGGTCGCGCCGCGCGCCGGCCCGCATCGGCCTGGCTCCCCCGTTATCTTTTTCGCGGTCCTGCAACGGGGCCGCTGGCCTCCGGGCTCGGCATGACTGTGTCCCCCTGTCGAAGGAATGACCTGGGGGGTGG
>NZ_JBIBFR010000023.1:0-128345 GCF_042956125.1 Streptomyces sp. NPDC008313 | reverse complement strand
CCCCGACGCACCCCTCACCACCGCCGCCTCCTTCATCACCGAAATCGGCGACCAGGGACTCAAGGAAGCCTGACCCCCACCGGCCGACCCGGCCCGGTTCGACGACCGGGCCCGGTTCACCGGACGGGCCGGTCGGGTCAGACGAGGACGGTCTCCTCGCCGGGGTAGCGGACGCCGGTGCGGTCGCGGACCGCGTCGAGCGTCCGCATCACGGCGAGCGTGCCGTCGAGCGGGACGAGCGGTGACTCGGTCTCACCGGCGCGCAGCGCGCGCATCACCTCGGCGGCCTCGTGCCTGAGGCTGGTGCGCGGGCCGTGCGCCGGGTCGGCCGTGAACTCCTCCGGGTCGCGGCCGTCGCGGTGCAGTACGAAGCGCTCCGGGCAGAAGAAGCCCTCGGGGATGTCGATGCGGCCCTCGGAGCCGGTGACCGAGGCGAAGGAGGGCGTACCGCCCTCGATGGAGCAGTGCACCGAGGCGAGAGCGCCGCTCTCCCAGGTGAGCAGCGCTCCCGTCTGCAGGTCGACGCCCTCGTCGGAGAGCACCGCTCTCGCGGTGATGCCCGAGGGCTCACCGAGCAGCAGCTGCGCGAACGAGACCGGGTAGACGCCCAGGTCGAGCAGCGCGCCGCCGCCCTGTGCCGGGTCCCGCAGCCGGTGACCGGCCGGGAAGGGCCCCGCGATCCCGAAGTCCGCCTGCACGGTGCGCACTTCCCCGATCGCGCCGTCATCGACCAGCGCCTTGAGCCGTCGCACCACGGGGTTGCAGTACATCCACATGGCCTCCATGAGGAAGAGGCCGCGGGAGCGCGTGAGCTGCACCAGCTCCTCGGCCTCCCGCACGTTCAGCGTGAACGGCTTCTCGCACAGCACGTTGCGCCCGGCCTCCAGGCACATCCCGGCCGCGACGCGGTGCGCCGAGTGCGGCGTGGCCACGTAGACGACATCGATGTCGGAGTCCTCGGCGAGCGACGCCCAGTCGCCGTACGCCCTCGGTATCCCGAACCGCTCGGCGAACGCCTTGGCCGAGGCGTCCGAGCGCGAGGCCACGGCCACCACCTCGGCGTCCGGCATGTCCACCAGATCGGCCGTGAAGGTGGCGGCCATCCCGCCCGTCGCCAGAATTCCCCAGCGCACCTTGTCCACCGTCATCCCCAGCCCCTCGTAGCTGCTTCAACCACCCCGTACGAGCTGAGAGCATAGGCGGCGGACCGATCGATCAGGGAGGGGCACATGCCCGAGCGTGGCCGTACCACGCGAGACAGGGGTGACCGGACGGGCCGCACGACCGGGGAGGCCGCGACGGAACCGGGCGCGGCCGGCATACCGGGCGGGCCCGGCACGGCGTCCGGCACCGGGACGACCGGCGCCGCACCCGCCAACCCGCCCGCCGCCGAGCCCGCCACCCCGCCCGGCACCGCCGCACTGCGGCGCACCGGGCTGCTCGTCACCCTCGTACTCGGTGGCCTCACCGCCACCCCGCCGCTGGCCATGGACATGTACCTCCCGTCGCTGCCGGAGGTCACCAGGTCCCTGCACGCGCCCGCCGCGACCGTGCAGCTCACCCTCACCGCGTGCCTCGCCGGGATGGCGCTCGGGCAGCTCGTCGTCGGGCCGATGAGCGACCGCTGGGGACGGCGCCGGCCGCTGCTCGTGGGCCTGCTCGTCTACGTCGTCGCCACCGCGCTGTGCGCCGTCGCGCCCTCCGTCGGACTCCTCGTCGCCTTCCGGCTCGCCCAGGGCCTGGCCGGAGCGGCCGGCATCGTGATCGCGCGTGCCGTGGTGCGCGACCTCTACGACGGCGTGGCGATGGCCCGCTTCTTCTCGACGCTCATGCTGATCTCGGGCGTGGCCCCGATCGTCGCCCCGCTGATCGGCGGTCAGATCCTGCGGATCACCGACTGGCGGGGCGTCTTCCTCGTCCTGACCGTCGTCGGCATCGCCCTCACCGCGGTCGTCTGGAGACGGCTGCCCGAGACCCTCGCCCCCGCCGACCGGCACAGCGGCGGAGTGGGCGACGCCCTGCGGTCCATGCGCGCGCTCCTCGCCGACCGGGCCTTCGCCGGGTACGTGCTCACGGGCGGGTTCGCCTTCGCCGCGCTCTTCGCGTACATCTCGGCCTCCCCGTTCGTGATCCAGGAGATCTACGGCGCGTCCCCGCAGACCTTCAGCCTGCTCTTCGGCGTCAACTCCATCGGGCTGGTCGTCGTCGGCCAGGTCAACGGCCGGGTCCTGGTCGGCCGCGTCCGCCTCGACAAGGTGCTCGCCGTCGGCCTCGGCACCGTCACGCTCGCCGCGACCGCCCTGCTGCTGATGTCCACGGGCGTCTTCGGCGAGACCGGGCTGTGGCCCGTGGCGGCCGCGCTGTTCGTGCTGATGTCCGCGATGGGGCTCGCGATGCCCAACACCCAGGCACTCGCCCTGATGCGCACCCGGCACGCCGCCGGTTCCGCCTCCGCCCTGCTCGGCACCACCTCCTTCCTGATCGGCGCGGTCGCCTCGCCGCTCGTCGGCGTCGCCGGGGAGCACACCGCCGTACCGATGGCCGTCGTCCAACTGGCGAGCGCGCTGGTGGCCGTCACCTGTTTCGTGGCACTGTGCCGTCCCTGGAAGACCCGTGCGGACAGCACCCAAGGCCTGGGGGAGGAGCGCTGAGCGCACCGAGACTGCGGGTCGGCACCCCGGCGCGGGCCGGGCTCGACCCCGAGGAGCTGCGCCTCCTGGAACGGGAGGTCCGCGCACTCACCACCGGAGCGGATCCCTGGGCCGCGGGCGCCGTGGTGGTCGCCGGCCGGGGCCCGGTCATCGCCGCCGAGGCCGCGGCGGGCTGGGCCGTGCGCTATGTGTCGTACGAGGGGAGCGGCGGCGACCGGCCGGGCCGGGCCGTCGAACTGCCGTTGGAGGCGCGGGTGCCGATGACGGTCGACACGCCCTTCGACCTGGCCTCCCTCACCAAGCTGTTCACGGCGGTCGCCGCCGTGCAGCAACTGGAGCGCGGCACGCTCGGCATCGACGCGCGCGTGGGCGCCTATCTGCCGGACTTCCACGCCGTCGCCCGGCACGGCGTCACCGTACGGCAGCTGCTCACGCACACCTCCGGGCTGCGGCCCGAACTCCCGCTGTACGACTGCCCGGACGACGCGGCCCGTCTCGCGATGCTCCGCGCGCAGCCGCCGACGTCCGAACCGGGGACCTACCTCTACTCGGACCTCAACCTGCTCCTCCTCCAGTTCGTCCTGGAGCGCGTCACCGGGCGCACCCTCGACGTGCTCGTCCACGAGGGGATCACCCGGCCGCTCGGGATGAGCGCCACCCGCTTCGGCCCCTGCCCCGGCGCCGCGGCCACCGAGGACCAGCGCAGACCGTGGGCCAAGGCGGACCGCGGGATGCTGCGCGGAGTGGTCCACGACGAGAACGCGTGGGCGCTGGGCGGCGTCGCCGGGCACGCCGGCCTCTTCTCGACCGGGCGTGACCTGGCGGTCTTCTGCCGCACACTGCTGGCGGGCGGCTCCTACGGCCCCGCCCGCATTCTCGGCCCCGACTTCGTCGAGCTGATGCTGACGCCGCCCGGCCTCGGATTCGCCGTCGACCAGAAGTGGTTCATGGGCGAACTGGCGGGGCGCGGCGCGGCCGGACACTGCGGCTTCACCGGCACGTCCCTGGTCCTCGACCCGGCCACCGACACCTTCCTGGTCCTGCTGGCCAACACGGTCCACCCCAGGCGCCGCCCCCCGGACAACGCCCCGAGGCAGGCGGCGGCGACGAGGCTGGCCCGCGCGGTCAGACAAGCGGTGGGCATGCGTGCCGCCCCCAGAGCCTCGCGGGCCTGGGAGGGGCCCCCAGGGGCGATGGAGGTTCCCCCCGGTCGTGCGTAGCCGAGGGATGAGGGCGGGCGAACTCTGGGGCGCCCCCTGCTCGAAGAGCCCGGGGAGGCACCCCGAGGGCGCCGGGTCCGCCGCACCGCCCCGCCCGGCACCGGTACTGGGTGGCCTTTCCACCGGCACCGGCACCGGCACCGGCACCCGCACCGGACCGCCGTGTGACCGTTCCGGCGGCCCCCGCATCAGCGCCTGACGCCCTCCGCAGCCCCCGTACAATCGCCTGGTGACAGCCCCCGCCACCCCCGCAGAGCACCTCCGCGCCGCCCTCGCGGCCCTCCTCGACGGCCTCCCGCCGAAGGCGGCCACGCAGGCGGTGGACCGGCTGATCACGAACTACCGGGGCCGCACCCCCACCGACGTCCCCGTCCTCCGTGACCGGTCGGACGTCGTCGCGTATGCCGCCTACCGGATGCCCGCCACGTTCGAGGCCGTGTGCGCCGCGCTGGACGCCCTCGTGGCCGCGGCGCCCGACTGGACCCCGAGCGGCCACGTCGACGTCGGCGGCGGCACCGGCGCGGCCACCTGGGCGGTGAGCGCGACCTGGCGGGGCACCCGCCCGGTGACCGTGCTCGACTGGGCCGAACCGGCGCTGGCGCTGGGCCGTGAGATCGCCGCCGCGAACCCGGCCCTGGAGTCCGCCGAGTGGCGCCGCTCCCGTATCGGAGCGGCGCTCACCCTGGAGAGCACTGATCTCGTCACGGTGTCGTACGTCCTCGGGGAGCTGACCGGCGCCGACCGCGCCTCGGTCGTTGACGCCGCCGCGGGCGCCGCGCGGGCCGTGGTGGTCGTCGAGCCCGGCACCCCCGAGGGCTACGCCCGGGTCATCGAGGCCCGCGACCGCCTGATCGCCGCCGGCTTCCGCATCGCCGCGCCCTGCCCCCACAGCGCGGCCTGCCCCATCGTCCCCGGCACGGACTGGTGCCACTTCTCCGCCCGGGTCAGCCGCTCCTCCCTGCACCGGCAGGTCAAGGGCGGCTCACTGGCCTACGAGGACGAGAAGTTCAGCTATGTGGCCGCCACGCGCTTCCCGGTGACCCCGGCCGCCTCCCGGGTGGTCCGGCGCCCCCAGATCCGCAAGGGCCAGGTCCTGCTCGACCTGTGCGAACCCGACGAGGCCCTGCGCCGGGAGACGGTGACCAAGCGCCACGGCCCCCTCTACCGGGCGGCCCGCGACGCCGACTGGGGCGACGCCTGGCCCCCGGCCGAGGACGCGTGAGCGGCGCCGCCGTCCCGGCCGAGGACGCCTGACCGCCGCGGCCGACTCCGCCGAGGGCGCACGAGCGCCGCCGCCGACTCCGCCGAGGGCGCGTGAGCGCGCCGCCGTCCCGGTCCGCGCCTCACCTCTCCTCCTCGCCCGGCTTCCCGGCCGTCTCGCCGGGCCCTTGGCCGCCTTCCTCCTCGCGGGCCTCCCGCAGCCTCCGCAGCAGCTCGCGCTTCTGCGCCCGCGGGTCCTGGCTGCCGCCGATCCGCTCACCCCGGCGGCCGCCGCGCAGCGCCCCGCGCCCGAGATTGCTGCGCGTGCCGCCGACGCCCAGCATGTTCCCCGCTCCACCTCGCGACATCACGGTCTCCTCTCCTCGCATCTCTCGCGCCGCGCCGCACCGGCGCGACGGTACGGTCCGTCTCGTTACGTCCGCACGCCCACCATGCGGCGAGACGCACCGTCTTGTCAACCCTGATAAGTTCGGACCATGGCCACCAAGTCCTCCCCGCCCCCGTCCAAGCCCGCCCCCGACGCCGCCCGCCGCAGCGAGAGGTCCCGCCGCGCGATCTACGACGCCGCCCTCGCCCTGGTCGGCGAGGTCGGTTACCCGAAGACCACGATCGAGGGCATCGCCGCCCGCGCCGGGGTCGGGAAGCAGACCATCTACCGCTGGTGGTCGTCGAAGGCGGAGGTGCTGCTGGAGGCGTTCATGGACCTCAGCGGGCAGGCGGCCGAGGCGGCGGGCCGGCCGGAGGTCCTGGGGGAGGGCGCGGAGTACGAGATCCCGGACACCGGCGATCTCGCGGCCGACCTCAAGCTCGTCCTGCGCTCCACCGTCGACGAACTGCTCGACCCCAAGTTCGAGGTCCCCTCACGGGCGCTGGCCGCCGAGGGCCTCGTCAACGAGCAGGTGGGCACCGAGTTCGTGGCCAGGCTCCTCGAACCGCAGCTCCAGCTGTACGTGAAGCGGCTGCGCTCCGCGCAGGAAGCGGGCGAGGTGCGCCCCGGCGTGGACCCGCGCATCGCCCTGGAGCTCTTCGTCTCCCCGCTGGCCCAGCGCTGGCTCCAGCGCACCGGCCCGATCTCGTACGAGTACACCGACACCCTCGTCGACTACGCGCTGCACGGGATCGCCCCCCGCTGAGCCCGCCACCGGCGGCGAGGCGTCCCCGCCGCCCGGGCTCAGCCGCCGGGGGCCGTGACCCGCGCCGGCCGCCGCACCGCGTGCCGCGCCAGCCGCCCGGGGGCGTCCGTGATCACCCCGTCGCAGCCGAGGGCCAGTACCCGGTCGCGTTGGGCCGGGCTCACCACGGTGTGCGCCCACACCCGGGGCACGCCGGAGCGCACGGCCCGTACGAGGTCCTTGTCGCGCGCCTTGTAGTCGACGTCGAGCAGGTCCACGTACGAAGCCCAGCGTTCGGGCCGGTCGGTGCGCATCTGCTTCGCCGAGCGCCACAGCTGGGCGATCAGGCCCATGTCGTGGGCGCGCCGGGCCACCTCCGGCCGGTTGGTGTTGACGAACACCGAGCGGGTCAGCCCCCGGTCGTGGATCAGCCGGCCCAGCGTGCGCAGGCTCTCCGGGTCCTTGGCCTCCAGCATCAGCACGATCCGCCCGCCGAAGCGGTCCAGCACCTCGGCGACCGTCGGCGGCGCCTCCGCGCGCCAGTGACCGGGGACGGAGGCCTTGGGGCGCAGCCGGACGCTCCGCCAGTCCTTCAGCTTCAGGGCGCGCACCGGGCCGTGCGAGGACGTCGTGCGGTCCAGGGTCTCGTCGTGCATGACGACCATGTGCCCGTCGCCGAGGATCCGGGTGTCGAAGTCGAGCACCTGGGCCGTCCCGCGCCGGTAGGCGGCCGCGAGCCCCGACATGCTGTTCTCGGGCACCTCGCGGGCGCCGCCCCGGTGGGCGACGCGGACGACGCGGGGAAGCGCGTCCACGGTCAGGGGGCCGGAACCCCACTCGATCGGGACCGGCGGGCCGCCCCGGCCCGCGAGGACGAGCGAGGTGAGACCGGCGATACCCGTGAGCGTTGCGCTGGTGACCATGGCGACCACGGTAGGTGGGTAAATACGGTGAAAGTATGTAATGACACTCGATATCCGGTCAGGGTTGGCATCGCCCGGGGTACCCCGGATGGGAGCTCCGGCCACTCGGGGCGCAGGATGGTGGGACCATGAAGCAAAGCTGTCCGCACCACACAGCGAGGCGAGGGGATACATGAGCGAGTTCGGCCGCCGCTCGGGCACGCAGGGCAGGATCTCCCGGTGGTTGCGCGGCCGTCGCCCCAAGGAGACCGCCGGCGACGAGCAGCGCGAGCCCCTGCTGCTGGCCGCCGCCGCCGCGGGGCTGCCCCTCGCGCCGGCCGCGCACCCCGCCGGCTACCGGTGCTCCTGCGACCGCGTCGGCTGCCCCACCCCCGCCCGCCACCCCGTCTCGTTCGCCTGGCAGACGCAGTCCACGACCGACCGCGCCCAGATCGAGCGCTGGGCCCGGCACCAGCCGCAGGCCAACTTCATCACCGCCACCGGAATGGTCCACGACGTCCTGGACGTGCCGCTGACCGCCGGCCACGAGGCCCTGGAGCGGCTGCTCGCCTCCGGGGTCGACGTCGGCCCGGTCGCCGAGTCGGGCGGCGACCGGATGCTCTTCTTCACGGCCACCCGCGGCACGCCCGAGGACGAGGACGAGTGGTGGCCCTGCGAGCTGGACTGCCACCCCGAGACGATGGACGAGCACCCCGGCCTGCGCTGGCACTGCCGCGGCAGTTACGTCCTGGTGCCCCCGGCGCGGCTCCCCGGTGACCTGTCGGTCGACTGGCTGCGCGGCCCCGAGCATCCGCTCCCCGATCCGCTGACGCTCCTCGAAGCCCTCACCGACGCCTGCGCCCGCCACGCCGGCCAGGGGACGGACCACGCCGCCTCGGCCTGGCCCCACCACGGCTGACCCGGCCCGCGGCGCGGCGCGCGGCGTCAGCCGCCCTTCGCCCCCGTGAGGCCCTGGACCCGGCTGAGGAACTCGACCTCGCGGTCCGACGACGTACCCGCCGGATCGAGGACAGCCTGGTTGGAGACGAACTCCAGCGTCAGGTACTGCTTGGGGTCGCCCTTCAGCAGGGCCTGGATGTTCTTGTCGGTGACGTTGAGGTCGACGCCCCGGGCGGCGGTCTGCTTCTCGTAGTGCCGGGTGGCGAAGAAGACGAGGGCGCCGCCATCGGTGGTGCGCAGACCGACCGGGGCGTGATCGCCCGAGTTCAGCGGCTCGTCGACGTACTGGCGGGCCAGTCCCGGCCTGGTCGCGTTCTTCTTGCGCAGGGCGCGCCACTGGGAGGTGTGGGTGCCCGGCGCGAAGGTGTCGCCGCCGCTTCGCAGATAGTCCGCGTACGAGGAGCCGAGCTTTCGCGGGGTCACGGCGAGGCCGGGGTCGTCGGCGGCGACCGGCTCGGCCCAGCCGTCCGCGTCCTCGGTGAACTTCGGCACGTCCCCGGAGCCGAGGACCGTGAGGTACGAGACCTGCCACACGTCCTCCGCGTCGGCGCGGGTGAACACCAGCAGCCAGTGGGAGCCCGCCGCGCCCTTGTTGGCCTCCGTGTCGGCGAGGAACCAGCGCGACCAGCCCGCCTTCTTCGGTATGACGAAGTGCGCGTCGGTCAGCTTCAGCGGCCGGTGGTTCGCGTTGCCGTCCGGGCTGGTCTCGTGCCCGGCGTCCAGCTTCGCGCCGTCGATGTCGGCGAGCGGGCCGGTGACCCGGTCCTCGTCCAGGGACCGGTCGTAGGCCTTGTCGGCCTTGTTGTAGGCCGTGGTGAAGTCCTTGAGGGCGCGGGCCGCCTCGGCGCGGGTGGCCGTGGGGAGGAACTCCCGCTCGCCGTGCACCGTCACACACCCGCTCGCCACCAGGGACAGAACGGTCACCGACCCCGTCGCCAGGGCGAACCGGTTGAGACTACGACGCCTTCGAGGGCTGCGATCCCCGCTCATCAGGTACCTTCACCTTCCCCTTCCCGGAGGCGAACCCTACCGGGGCGAGGAAGAGGGCGAGCGTCGGGACCAAGTACAGCGCCCACACCGTGACCTGAACGACGGTCGGGTCCGGCTGGAAGTTGAAGACGCCCTTGAGGAGGGTGCCGTACCAGCTGTCCGGCTCGATCGTGGAGCTGATGTCGAAGGCCAGGTTCGTCAGCCCCGGCACCCAGCCGGCCTCCTGGAGGTCGTGGAAGCCGTACGCGAGGACGCCCGCGGCGACGACGACCAGCATGCCGCCGGTCCAGGTGAAGAACTTGGCGAGATTGATCCGGAGTGCACCCCGGTAGAACAGGTAGCCGAGCAGGATCGCCGTCGCGATGCCGAGGACGACACCGATCAGCGGGCCGTGCGTGCCGTCGTTCGACGCGCGGACCGACGCCCACACGAACAGCGCCGTCTCCAGGCCCTCCCGGCCCACCGCGAGGAACGCGGTCGCGACCAGCGCGCCCGTGCCCATCCGCAGGGCCGCGTCCAGCTTGCCGTGCAGCTCCGACTTGAGGTGCCGGGCGGTGCGCCGCATCCAGAAGACCATCCAGGTCACCAGGACCACGGCGAGGATGGACAGCGAGCCGCCGAGCGCCTCCTGCGCCTCGAAGGTCAGCTCCTGGGAGCCGTACTCCAGGGCGCAGCCGAAGGCGAGGGCGAGCACGACGGCGACACCGATGCCGGTCCAGACGGGCCGCAGGGCGTCCCGCCTGCCGGTCTTCACCAGATAGGCGATGAGGATGCAGACGACGAGGCTGGCTTCCAGTCCCTCGCGCAGGCCGATCAGATAGTTGCCGAACACGGCTACGCCTCCTTGGAGAACAGCGCCCGGCCCCACCAGTCGTCCTTGTCCCGGACGCCCGGAGGGATCGCGAAGACCGCCGAACCCACGTGCTGGATGTACTCGTTGAGCGCGTCGGAGCGCGACAGGGCGCGCTGCACCGGGATGAAGCCCTTGCGGACGTCACGCTGGTACGCGAGGAAGAACAGGCCCGCCTCCAGCCGGCCGAGGCCGTCGGTGCCGTCGGTGAAGGAGTAGCCGCGGCGCAGGATCGTCGCCCCGTCGTTGGAGTCGGGGTGCGCGAGCCGCACGTGCGCGGTGGGCTTCATCGCCTTCAGGAACGGCTCGTCGCGCTCCTTGGCCTTGCCGACGGGGGCGCCCTCGCCCTTGTCGCGGCCGAAGACGTCCTCCTGCTCCTGCAGCGAGGTCCGGTCCCACGTCTCGATGTTCATGCGGATGCGCCGGGCGACGAGGTAGGAGCCGCCCGTCATCCAGCCGGGGCCGTCGCCGTCGCCCACCCACACCAGCTTCTTCAGGCGGTCGGTCTCCGTACCCGCGATGTTGCGGGTGCCGTCCTTGAAGCCGAAGAGGTTGCGCGGGGTCTGCGCGTCGGTGGTGGTGGACGACGTCTTGCCGAAGCCGAGCTGGGACCAGCGGATGGCGACCCGGCCGAAGCCGATCCGGGCGAGGTTGCGGATGGCGTGCACCGCGACCTGCGGGTCGTCGGCGCACGCCTGGACGCACAGGTCGCCGTCGCTGCGGGCCCTGTCCAGGTTGTCGCCGGGGAACTTCGGCAGGTCGACGAGCGCCTCCGGCCGGCGGTCGGCCAGACCGAACTTCTCGAACAGGGACGGGCCGAAGCCGATCGTCAGCGTGAGCCGCGAGGGCTTGAGGCCCAGTGCCTCGCCGGTGTCGTCCGGCGGGGCCTCGGCGAGCCCGCCGTAGGCGCCCTCGCCGACCGTGTGCCCGCCGGTCATCCGCGCGGCGGCCTTCGTCCACTCCTTGAGCAGCTCCACGAACTCGGCGCGGTCGTCGGTCTTCACGTCGAACGCGGCGAAGTGCAGCCTGTCCTGCACCGGTGTCGCGATGCCGGCCTGGTGGGCGCCGTGGAAGGCCACGGCGCCGCCCGTCTCGGCGCCCGCCGGGTCCACGTCGTCCCCGGCGCGGCTCATGGCGACGGCGCCGCCCGCCGCGGCGGCACCGAGCGCGAGCCCGGCCCCGCCCCAGCCGATCAGCGCGCGCCGGGACGGCGCGCGGGAGGTGTCCCGGTCCGCGGTGGCGGCGGTCTCGTTCGTCTCGTCGGTCACGGTCTGCCCCTTGGCTGCTTCGGCTACTTGGCGACGGAGGCGGCGAGCTTGGACAGCGGCTCGGCGAGGGCGTTGACCGCGTCGGAGAGCTCCTTGCGGTCGGCCTTGCCGACCTTGTCGTACGAGGTGAAGTCGTACGAGGTCTTGTCCGTGCGGTACTGGTCGAGCAGCGTGTTGAGCGCGGCGAACTGCTTGTCGAGTTCCTTCGTCAGCGCGGCGTCGTTCCCGGAGGCGACCGGCTTCAGCAGCTCGTAGGACTTCTCGGCGCCCTCGACGTTCGCCTTGAAGTCGACGAGGTCGGTGTGCGAGTAGCGCTCCTCCTCACCGGTGACCTTGCCGGTGGCGACCTCGTCGAGGAGTTCCTTGGCGCCGTTGGCCATCGAGGTGGGGGTGATCTCGGCCTTGCCGACCCGCTTCTGCCAGTCGGTGAGGTCGGTGATCAGCCGGTCGGCGAGCTTCTTCTCCGTCGCGCCGATCTTCTTGTCCTGCCAGAGGGACTTCTCCAGGCGGTGCCAGCCGGTCCAGTCCTTCTCCGGGTCCTGGCCGTCCTCGAGGCCGTCCTCGCGGACGTCGACCTTCGGGTCGATGTCACCGAAGGACTCGGCGACCGGCTCGGTGCGCTCCCAGCCCAGGCGCGAGTCGGCGTACGCCTTCTTCGCGGCCTCGATGTCGCCGTCCTTCACCGCCTGCGCGAACGCCTTGGCCTTCGGCAGCGTCTCGTCGGCCTGCTCCTGCGCGTACGCGCGGTAGGCGGCGACGGCCTTGTCCAGACGCGGGTCGCGCTCGGCGGCCTTGCCGGAGCCGGTGACCGTCAGCTTCTGCCGCACGCCGTGGCCCTTCATGCCGGGGCGGCAGGCGATCTCGTACGAACCGGCCTTCACCTCGGCGGTCAGCGTGTACTTGGTGCCGGGGCCGATGTTCTCCTTCTCGGAGACGATCCGGTCGTCGGGGAAGACGATCTCGACCTCGGTCGCCTTCGAGCCCTTGTTCTCGATCTTCAGGGTGACGTGCCCGGCCGGTACCGACTTCGCCGAGGTCTCGCACTTCGAGTCGGCCGCGACGACCTCGATCGCGTCGCCGTTCTTGGCGTCGCTCTTCTCCGTGCAGCCCGTGACGGCGGTCAGGGCGGCCGCGGTGGCGGCGGCGGTGACGACGGAGAGTCGGGCGGCTCGCATGAAGGCTCCAGGAAGAAGTCGTACAGACGACGCGGTGGGTCCGCGCTCTATTGGTGAGGCTCACCTAACTTATCTGAGCCTTCCCTCAGCGATACCCGCCTGTCCGGTGATTCAGCTCTCACAGCGGGCGCACAGGCACGGCTTGATCACGACGGCCCAAAAGCGATGCCATGGAAAGGCCAAGGGATGGTCAAGCGGAGCCTCGCGCGCCCCTCCACGGGCCGTCGGGGAACAGGGGCGCGGCCGGGAGACGGCCGGCGCACGGAATCACCGCCCGAAGCGCGGCGAACTCGCGAGCCTCCGCCCGGTGTTTGAATGTCCCGGTGACTGACTACGACGTGCTGCGGGTGTTCTGCGGACCCGGCGGCGGCCACGGCAACGAGCTCGGCGTGATCCGCGAGGGCTCGGTCATGCCGGAACGGGACGAGCGCCAGGCGTTCGCGGCGAAACTCGGCTTCAGCGAGACGGTGTTCGTCGACGACCCGGAGCGGGGCGTCATCGACATCTACACCCCCACCCTGCGGCTGCCCTTCGCCGGCCACCCCTGCGTCGGCGTGGCCTGGCTGCTGGACGTCCCCGAACTCCTCACCCCCGCCGGGGTGGTGGGCGTCCGCCTCGACGGCGAGTTCAGCTGGATCGAGGCCCGTCCCGAGTGGGCGCCCCCGCGCACGCTGCGCCAGTACCCCTCGGCCGCCGAGGTCGACGCCCTGCCCGTGCCGCCTCCCGGCGAGTGGCTGTACGCGTGGGCCTGGGAGGACGAGGCGGCGGGCCGGGTCCGCGCCCGGGCGTTCCCCGGACCCGACGACGGCATCGAGGAGGACGAGGCCACGGGCGCGGCTGCCCTCCTCCTCACCGACCGGCTGGCCCGGGCGCTCAACATCACCCAGGGCACCGGCTCGCAGATCCTCACGGCACCGCAGCCGGACGGCTGGGTGGAGGTGGGCGGCCGGGTACTCCTGGAGAGGTGAGCGCGCCGGGGCGGGTCGCCGGCGCCGCCCTACGGCAGCGTCAGGATGTCCGCCCCGGTGGCCGTGACCACCAGCGTGTGCTCGAACTGGGCCGTGCGTCTGCGGTCCTTCGTGACGACCGTCCAGCCGTCGTCCCACATGTCGTAGTCGTGCGTGCCGAGCGTGAGCATGGGCTCGATCGTGAAGGTCATGCCGGGCTGCATCACGGTGGTCGCGTGCGGGCTGTCGTAGTGCGGGACGATCAGCCCGGAGTGGAACGACGTGTTGATGCCGTGCCCGGTGAAGTCCCGTACGACGCCGTACCCGAACCGCTTCGCGTACGACTCGATGACCCGCCCGATGATGTTGATCTGGCGGCCGGGCCTGACCGCCTTGATCGCGCGGTTCAGCGACTCCCGGGTCCGCTCGACGAGCAGCCGGCTCTCCTCGTCCACGTCGCCGACGAGATAGGTGGCGTTGTTGTCGCCGTGCACCCCGCCGATGTACGCGGTCACGTCCAGGTTCACGATGTCGCCGTCCCGCAGGACCGTCGAGTCCGGGATGCCGTGGCAGATGACCTCGTTGACGGACGTGCACAGCGACTTGGGGTAGCCGCGGTAGCCGAGCGTGGAGGGGTAGGCGCCGTGGTCGCACATGTACTCGTGCGCGACGCGGTCCAGTTCGTCCGTCGTCACCCCGGGTGCGATCAGCTCGGCGGCCGCGGCCATCGCCCGCGCCGCGATCCGGCCGGCGGTCCGCATCGCCTCGACGGTCTCGGGCGTCTGCACCTCCGGTCCGGTGTACGGAGCGGGCGCGGGCTTGCCCACGTATTCGGGGCGCCTGATGTTTCCGGGCACGGAACGGGTGGGAGAGAGCTCCCCTGGTACGAGCAGCGACTGGCCAGACATGTCGGCGAGTCTATCCAGCGTCTTTCGGGGGACGATGTTCCCGACGGAAGGAGCCCATGTCATGGCCCTGTTCAAGAAGCGCACGGTCGCCAAACCCGGCGAGTGGTTCTACTGCCTCCAGCACAAGAAGGTCGAAGAGGGACCCGAGTGCCCGGCCAAGGACCGCTTCGGCCCGTACGCCACCCGCACCGAGGCCCAGCACGCGATGGACACCGCCCGCGAACGCAACCTCGAATGGGAGAACGACCCCAAGTGGCACGACGCCACGGCGCGGGACGCGGACGAGGACGGGAGCTGAGGACGGGAGCGGGCTACGGGAGCTGACGGGGGGCGGCCGACCACTTCCGGGAGTCCCGCGCTACCAGCGGGCCGGCGGCGGGGACGTCAGCCGGTCGGCCAGGCGGGAGAGCCGGTCGCGGAAGCGGCGGCGGCCCCGCGGGGCGGGGAGCGCGTTCTCCCCGGCGGCGGCGCTCACCAGGTGCTGCACCGTGTCCAGGTCGAGGTCCGGCTCCGCCGGGACCGCGAGCGCCTCGTGGGCCAGCGCCTGAAGGTCGCGGTCGCCGGTGTCGAGGGCCAGCACCGTCGCCCCGGCCCGCCGGGCGTCGTGGACCCGCTCCAGCAGCACCTCACCCGGCGCCGACGGGGACACCACGAGCAGGGTCTCCCCGCGCCGGGCCGCCTCCAGGCGGCCCAGGCCCACCGCCAGATGCGCCGGGTCCGAGGGCCGCGCCCCGTGCCGGACGAGCGTCGGCGACAGCTCCGGCGTCCCCGACCACGCCGCCTCGTCGACCAGATGCGCCGCCAGGTGCCACGGCTCGTACTCCGCCGTGCCCACCAGCAGCAGCCCGCCCCCGTACGACACGACCGACCCCCGCAGCGCGCCCGCGAAACGCCGCGTCGCCCCCAGCCACTCGGTCCCGGTGAGCACTTCGCGCAGCAGCGCGACCCGTACGGCGTCCATGCGCCCGCATCCTGCCGCACCCGGCCGCCCGCCGGGCCGGATTCCACCCGAATTCGCCCGTGCGGGGACCCCGCCGGGACAGGGGACCCCTGCCGAGGCGGGGACCCCCACCGCCACCCTCTCCACCCCCGGCCCGCCCTCGCCCCACCGGCGGGCGCCGCGCACGTAAAGTCGGCGCCATGACCAACAACTCCGCACAGGCACCCGCCGACGCCGCTCCCGCCAAGGCCCCGGCCAAGGACCCCTGGGACCTTCCTGACGTGTCCGGGCTCGTCGTCGGCGTGCTCGGCGGCACCGGGCCGCAGGGCAAGGGCCTCGCGTACCGGCTCGCCAGGGCAGGCCAGAAGGTGATCCTCGGTTCGCGTGCCGCGGACCGCGCGCGGACCGCCGCAGAGGAACTCGGACACGGCGTCGAGGGCACCGGCAACGCCGAGTGCGCCCGGCGCAGCGACATCGTGATCGTCGCCGTCCCCTGGGAGGGCCACGGCACGACCCTCGAAGCCCTGCGCGAGGACCTGGCCGGAAAGCTCGTCGTCGACTGCGTCAACCCGCTCGGCTTCGACAAGAAGGGCGCCTACGCGCTCAAGCCCGAGGAGGGCAGCGCCGCCGAGCAGGCCGCCGCCCTGCTGCCCGGCTCGCGGGTCACCGCCGCCTTCCACCACCTCTCCGCCGTACTCCTCCAGGACCCGGAGACCGACGAGATCGACACCGACGTCATGGTGCTCGGCGAGGAGCGGGCCGACGTGGAGACCGTGCAGGCGCTCGCGGGACGCATCCCCGGAATGCGCGGCATCTTCGCCGGCCGGCTGCGCAACGCCCACCAGGTCGAGTCGCTCGTCGCCAACCTGATCTCCGTGAACCGCCGCTACAAGGCCCACGCGGGCCTGCGGCTGACCGACGTGTAGGCGGCGGGACACGAGGAGGCCGGGGGGTGCGGGCGGCGCCCGCGCCGTGGGGGACACTGGGGGCACGCAGTGTCCCCCGACAGGAGCCCATCGCCATGCCCCGCCTCGCCGTGTACGCCCTCGCCGTCTGCCTCCTCGCCGTCGCCGCCGCCGTCGTCTCGTTCGTCCAGGGCAGCGTGCTGATGGGAGTCGTCTGGGTGCTGCTCGCGGGACTCTCGTCCAACATGACCTGGTACTACGCGCGCCGCGGCCGGACCCAGGGCACCCCGTCCGCCTGAGCCCGCCGCCCCGGCCGCCCGAGCGGCGCGGCCGGGACCGCCTACTGCCAGAAGCGGTACAGGTCCTGGCCCCGGTACGTCTCGTACGGGGCGACGCCCAGACCCCGCAGGACCGTGTCGATCACGTCGAAGAACACGCCGTTCACCGACGGGATCCACAGCACCGCGAAGACGAGCAGCAGACCGAACGGCGCCAGCGGCTCCACCTGGCGCCTGACCCCGTACGACAGCCAGGGCTCGATGATCCCGTAGCCGTCGAGGCCCGGCACCGGCAGGAAGTTCAGCAGGGCGGCCGTCACCTGGAGCAGCGCCAGGAACGCCAGCGCGTACCGGAAGGCGCCCGGTGTGCCGTCCAGGGCGTCCAGCCAGAACGGGGCCGTGCACGCCACCGCGAACAGCACGTTCGTCAGCGGGCCCGCCGCCGAGATCAGGCTGTGCCGCCAGCGGCCCCGGATGCGGCCCCGCTCGATGAACACGGCGCCGCCCGGCAGACCGATCCCGCCCATGATCACGAAGATCACCGGCAGCACGATGCTCAGCAGCGCGTGCGTGTACCGCAGCGGGTTGAGCGTCAGATAGCCCTTCTCGCCGACCGAGAGGTCACCGCTGTGCAGCGCCGTGCGGGCGTGCGCGTACTCGTGCAGGCACAGGGAGACCACCCAGGCGCCCGTCACGAACAGGAAGACGGCCACGCCCGGCTGCTCGGCGAAGCCCGTCCACACCGCCCAGCCCGTCACCGCCGTCACGGCCACGATGCCGAGGAAGACGGGACTGATCCTCCGGTCGCCGCGGCGGAAGGCGGTGGTGGTCATGGGGCTCCCTGGGCTGTGGCTCATGAGGTGGCACTGCCCGGCCTCACCGGGCTTCATGTCGAAAACGTCTCGCGGCCGCCCCCCGGTTCCGGAGAGGGTGGACCGGCTTCCCCGCCCCGGACCGGCCCGCTCGCCGGGGTCCGTCGCGGAGGCGCCCTGACACCACCGGACCGCCACCGGCAAGAATGGACCCCGTGCGCTACCGCATCCTAGGCACCACCCAGGCACTCCGCCCCGACGGCACCCCCGTCCCCGTCGGCGGGGCCCGGCTGCGCGCCCTGCTGACCGTGCTCGCGCTGCACACCGGCCGGACGGTGCCCGCCGCGCTCCTGGTCGACGGGGTCTGGGACGGCGACCCGCCCGCCGACGCGACCGGAGCGCTCCAGGCGCTCGTGGGCCGGCTGCGCAGGGCGCTCGGCCCCGAAGCCGTGGACTCGGCCGACGGCGGCTACCGCCTCGCCGCGCCCGCCGACGCCGTCGACCTGCACCGCTTCGAGCGGCTCGCCGACGAGGGGCTGCGCGCGTTCGCCGACGGCGACCCCGCGAAGGCGGCCGTCGTCCTCGACGACGCGCTCGCCCTCTGGCACGGACCCGCCCTCGCCGACCTCCCGGACCGCGCCGCCGAGTCCGCCCGCTGGGAGACCCGCCGGCTGGACGTGCGCCGCGCCCGCCTCACCGCCGCCCTCGCCCTGGGCCGCGCCGAGCAGGCCCTGCCCGAGCTCACCGCCCTGTGCGACGGCCACCCCCTCGACGAACCCCTCCAGGCCCTGCGCCTGCGCGCCCTGCGCGACACCGGCCGCTTCGCCGAAGCCCTGGCCGCCTACGACTCCGTACGGCACCTCCTGGCCGACCGCCTCGGCTCCGACCCCGGACCGGAGCTTCGCGCCCTGCACACGGAGCTGCTCAGCCCCGCCGGGTGTCCGGCCCCGGGTCCGGGCGCCGAGCCCGCGCCGCCCCCCGGCCCACCGCCCGCGCCCCCGGCCCACGGCAACCTCCGCGCCCGCCTCACCTCCTTCGTCGGACGCGAGAGCGACATCGGCGCCATCCGCGACGACCTGCGCACCGCCCGCCTCGTCACCCTGCTCGGGCCCGGCGGCGCCGGGAAGACCAGGCTGTCGCAGGAGGCGGGGGAGACCGTCGCCGAGCTGATGCCCGGCGGGGTGTGGCTGGCGGAGCTCGCCCCGGTCGACGACCCCGGGACCGTGCCCGAGGCGGTGCTCACCGCGCTCGGCGCCCGCGAGACCGTCCTGCGCGGCGCCGGCGCGGAGGAGCTGCGGGCCGCCGCCGACCGCCACGACGACCCCCTCGCCCGCCTCGTCGAGCACTGCGGCAGACGCCGGATGCTGATCGTCCTCGACAACTGCGAGCACGTCGTGGACGCCGCCGCCCGCCTCGCCGAGCACCTGCTGGAGCACTGCCCCGGCCTGACCGTGCTCGCCACCAGCCGCGAACCCCTGGGAGTGCCCGGGGAGTTGCTGCGCCCCGTGGAACCGCTGCCGGAGCCCGTCGCACTGCGGCTGTTCGCCGACCGGGGAGCGTCGGCGCGACCCGGTTTCCGCATCGACGCCGACGAGGAGACCGCCGCGGCCGCCGCCGAGATCTGCCGGCGCCTCGACGGACTGCCGCTCGCCATCGAACTGGCCGCCGCCCGGCTGCGGATGCTCACCGCGCGCCAGATCGCCGACCGGCTCGACGACCGCTTCCGGCTGCTCACCTCGGGCAGCCGCACCGTCCTGCCGCGCCAGCAGACCCTGCGGGCCGTCGTCGACTGGTCCTGGGACCTGCTCGACGAGGACGAACGCGCCACCCTGGAGCGGCTGTCGGTCTTCGCGGGCGGCTGCGACCTGGCCGCCGCCGAGTCCGTGTGCGGTCCGGCCGCGCTGGAGACCCTCGGCTCGCTCGTCGACAAGTCCCTCGTGGTGGCGGCCCCCTCGGCCGGCGGCGCGATGCGCTACCGGCTCCTGGAGACCGTCGCCGAGTACGCCGCCGAGCGGCTCGACGCGTCCGGCCGGCGTGCCGCCACCGAGCGCGCCCACCTCACGTACTACCGCGAACTCGCCCGCACCACCGACCCCGAACTGCGCGGCGCCGGGCAGCGGACCGCCCTCGAACGGCTGGAGCGCGAGTACGAGAACCTGCGCACCGCGCTGCGCCGCGCCGTCGTCGCACGCGACGAGCAGGAGGCGCTCTGCCTGGTCCTGTCGCTGTTCTGGTACTGGCAGACCCGCGACCAGCGCGTCGAGGCCCGCGTCTGGTCCCAGGAGGTCATGGCGCTCGGCCCCGACCCGTTCACGCCGCCCGCCCGGCCGGCCGAGCCGCTGTACGAGAGCTGCACGGACGCGCCGCCGCCGATGCGCCCCGAGATCCTCCAGGAGGCCCGGCGCGGTGTGCATCTCATCCACGTCGCCTGCATGGACATGGACCTGGCCGCCTGGGAGAGGCCCGAGGCGAAGGAGAAGCTGCGGGTCATCACCGAGACCTACCGGCCGGGGCAGCCGCAGACCTGCCGGCACCCCGGCGGCCTCTGGTTCTACGCGGTCCTGCTGACCGGCGACATCGACAGGACGCGGACCGTCGTCGACGCGACGGTCCGCACCTGCCGCGAACTCGGCTACACATGGGAGCTCGCCGCCGCGCTCCAGATGCGCGCCAACATCCTCGCCAACCGCGCCGACTGGGCCGGTGACGCCGCCCAGGACGCCGACGAGGCGCTGGCCATCTTCACCGGCCTCGGCGACGCCTGGGGAGCGGCCGAGGCCCTGTCCGCGCGCGGGGAGGCCCACGAACGCCTGGGCGAGTACACGAGCGCCGCCGACGACTACCGGGAGGCGATGACGTACGCCGAGCGGCTCGGCGCCCGGGCCCAGACGGCGGTGCTCGGCGCCCGTCTCGGCAGTGTGCTCATCGATTCGGGCGAGACCGAGCGGGGCGAGCGGATGCTGCGGGAGGTCCTGGCGGAGGGCCGGAGCACGCCCAACGAGGCGCTGCCCGCCTCCCGGCTGTTCCTCGCGGGCTGGCTCGGGCGCAGCGGCCGGATCGCCGAGGCGCGCGAGCAGATGCGCCTGCTGCGGGAGGACTTCGAGGCCGTCACCTTCGTGGTGTTCGACGGGTTCGTCATCGGCGTCGAGGCCTGGCTGGACGCGGTCGACGGGAAGTACGCCGACTCCTTGGAGAAGGTGCGGCTGGCGATGGAACGGTCCCAGGAGCCGCTGTCGCGGATGATCGCGCCGCAGATGACCTCCACCCACCTGGCCACCGCGGCGGTCGCCCTGGCGGGTCTGGACGGCGGCCGGTACGCCCGCGACGCGGCCCGCTGCGTCGGCGCGGCGGACGCCCTGCTGCCCCCGGAGCACGTCACCGGCCCGACGGAGGCGGAGCTGCGGACGAGGGCCGAGGCGGAGGTGCGGGCCGTGCTGGACGACGCGGCGTACGAGGCCGCGTACGCCGAGGGCGGCGGCCTCTCCTTCGAGGAGGCCGCCGCCCTGGTGCGACGCGGACCGGGGGGCTCGGACGCCCAGGGCGCCGAGGGGGCCGGGTGAACGTCAGGCCTTCTTGCGGAACTTGTGGATCGCCAGCGGCGCCATCACCAGCGTGATCAGCGCCGACCAGCCGAGGGTCAGCCACAGGTCGTGCGCGACGGGGCCGCCGATCATCAGGCCGCGCGACGCGTCCGCGAGGGCGGACAGCGGGTTGTAGTCGGTGAAGGCCTGCAGCCAGCCCGGCATGGACTGCGTCGGAGCGAAGATCGACGAACCGAACTGCAGGGGCATCAGCACCAGGAATCCCATCGCCTGGACGGACTGGGCGTTCTTCATCGAGACGCCGAGCACCAGGAAGATCCACATCAGGGACGAGGCGAAGACGACGGTCAGCCCGACGGCCGCGAGCAGCCCGCCCCAGTTCGTGATGTCGAAGCCGACGAGGACACCCACGATGATGAGGATCGACGTCGCGATGACCATCCGCATCAGCTCCACCGCGATCTTCGCGAAGAGCACGGAGCCCTGGCCGATCGGCAGGGTCCTGAAGCGGTCCATGACACCGGTCTGGAAGTCCTGGTTGAAGCCGGTGCCGACGGCGGTGGCGAGGTTCATCCCCGTCATCGCCATCAGACCGGGCACCACGTACTGCACGTACTGGTCCTGGCCGCCGCCCAGCGACTGGCCGATGGAGCCGCCGAAGACGTACACGAACAGCAGGGTGAAGATGACCGGCATCAGGACGGCGTCGAACATCGACTCCGGGTCCTGGCGGATCCACAGCAGATTGCGGCGGACGAGCGCCCCGATGTGCCGGGCGTGGGCGCGGGCGCCGATGCGGCCGTCGGCCTTGGTCTCGGCGCGGGGGGCGTCGATGACGGCGGTGCTCATACGGAGACCTCCTCGTGGGCGCGGTCCGGGGTCTCCTGCGGGGTGCTGGCCTTGTGGCCGGTGAGGGACAGGAACACCTCGTCCAGACTGGGCAGTTCGGTGGTGATGGAGCCGATGGTGATGCCCCGGGCGACGACCGCGCCGACCACGGCGGTCAGCTGTTCGTCGCTGAGCACCGGGACCAGTACGGTGCCGGTCTCGACGTCCACGGTCGACGTGGCGAGGCCGGTGAGGCCGAGCTCGTCGAGCATCGCGGCCAGCGGGCGCAGCTCCAGCGGGTCGAGCGGGCGGACCCGCAGCGTGCGGCCGCCGACCCTCGCCTTGAGCTCGTCGATCCGGCCGCCGGCGATGACCTTGCCGCGGTCTATGACGGTCAGTTCGGAGGCGAGCTGCTCGGCCTCCTCCATGTACTGGGTGGTCAGCAGCACGGTCACGCCGTCGCCGACCATCCGCTTGACCTCGCGCCACACCTCGTTGCGGGTGCGCGGGTCGAGACCGGTCGTCGGCTCGTCCAGGTACAGCACGGCCGGGCTGCCGATCATGGACGCGGCGAGGTCGAGCCTGCGCCGCATACCGCCGGAGTACGTCGACGCCGGGCGCTTGGCGGCCTCGCTGAGCGAGAAGCGCTCCAGGAGCTCGTCGGCACGCCGGCGGGCCTCCTTGCGGGACAGGTCCAGCAGCCGCCCGATCATGTACAGGTTCTCCCAGCCGGGGAGCTTCTCGTCCACGGAGGCGTACTGGCCGGTGAGGCCGATCACGCGGCGCAGCTGCCGGGGCTGCTTCAGGACGTCGTAGCCGGCGACGAAGGCGGAGCCGGCGTCGGGCCTGATGAGGGTGGACAGGACACGTACGAGGGTGGTCTTGCCGGCGCCGTTCGGGCCGAGTACACCGAGGACGGTGCCTTCGCGGACGTCCAGGTCCACGCCGTCCAGTGCCTTGGTCTCGCCGTAGTGCTTGACCAGCCCCCGCACGGTGACGGCGCTGGCGCCGCTGCCGGGGTTCTTGTCGATTCGCGTCATGCCCTCAAGGTGTCATCCGCCACCGACAGACCACCGACAGCGCAGGCCGGTCACCGGTACGTCGCCGACGGATCGCCGACGGACCGCCGACGGATCGCCGACAGGGAGGCTCCCCGCCCCGGGAAATGAGGCAACCCGCCGACGGGGGAAGATCGGCGGGTTGCCCGTGGTACCGCAGTGGCTCGGTGGCGCGCCCCCGCACGGCCGGCGGGGGCGGCGCCTCACGCGTGCGGGGCGTCAGTGCACGGAGTGCTCCTCCTGGGGAAACGTTCCGCCGACGACGTCCTCGGCGAACGCCTTCGCCGCGTCCCCGATGACGCCCCGCAGGTCCGCGTACTGCTTGACGAAGCGAGGCATCTTGCCCCCGGTGAGTCCCAGCATGTCGGTCCACACGAGCACCTGGGCGTCCGTCTCGGCACCCGCGCCGATCCCGACGGTCGGGATGTGCAGCACCCGGGTGACCTCGGCGGCGAGCTCCGCCGGGACCAGTTCGAGCACCACGGCGAACGCGCCGGCGTCCTGCACGGCCTTGGCGTCCCGCAGCATCTGCTGGGCGGCCTCCTCGCCCCGGCCCTGCACCCGGTAGCCCATCGCGTTCACGGACTGCGGGGTCAGGCCGATGTGCGCCATGACCGGGATGCCGGACTCGACGAGCAGCTCGATCTGCCGGTGCGAGCGCTCACCGCCCTCCAGCTTCACCGCGCCGACGCCGGCCTCCTTGACCAGCCGGGTGGCCGAGCGCAGCGCCTGCACCGGGCCCTCCTGGTAGGACCCGAAGGGGAGGTCGGCGACGATCAGGGCGCGCGAGGTGCCCCGTACGACGGCCGCCGAGAGCATCGCCATCTCGTCGAGGGTGACGGGCACGGTGGTGTCGTACCCCAGGTGGCAGTTGCCGGCCGAGTCGCCGACGAGCATGACCGGAATCCCGGCCTCGTCGAAGACGGACGCGGTCATCGCGTCGTAGGCGGTGAGCATGGGCCACTTCTCGCCGCGCTCCTTGGCGGTGGCGAGGTCGCGCACCGTGACGCGGCGGGACCCCTTGCCCCCGTAGAGCGTCCTGCCTCCGTCGGCGGGCTTCGGCGCACCGGTGTCGGGCTGCTTCTGGGCAGCGGAAGGCTGCGTCATCGCAACGGCTCCTTCTGTCATCTCGAGGCGCCCTGACGGCGTCCCCGGATCCCCTCCATGGTGGCACCCGCGAGCCCGCGACGGCTAGGGGCTGTCCGGCGGATCACGTCGCAGTGAATCAGCGGTGCCTGATCACCCCCCGTGTATGCGGCACGGTCCGCCGGACAGCCCCTGGACCGGGAGAAGGGACATGGCTCTCAACCCGGCTTCCGCTCTCCGCGTCCTGCCTCATGCGCGCCGGATCGTAAGTTCTGCGTAAAGTCTCGACAAGTCTTTACGATACGAGACGGTGTCGTATCGAATACCCCCTAGGCTCGTTCCCATGACTACTCCTGCTGACCCAGCTCCTCCCGCCGAGCGGCGGGTGCCCGAGGCGGTGCACCGGCGCCGCTGGGCGATCCTCGGCGCGCTCATGCTCAGCCTGCTGATCGTGGTGCTCGACAACTCGATCCTGAACGTGGCGATCAAGACGATCTCCACGCCTGAGCCCACCGGCCTCGGCGCCACCCAGAGCGAGCTGGAGTGGGCCATCAACGCCTACACGCTCGTCTTCGCCGGCCTGCTGTTCACCGCGGGCCTCCTCGGCGACCGGGTCGGCCGCAAGAAGGTGCTGCTCATCGGCCTCGCCGTCTTCGGTGTCGGGTCGGCGCTCGCCGCGGAGTCCGGCTCCCCCGTGCAGCTCATCGCGTTCCGCGCGGTGATGGGCCTGGGCGCCGCCTTCGTGATGCCCGCGACGCTCGCCGTCCTGATGAACGTCTTCGAGCGCGACGAGCAGCCCAAGGCCATCGGCATCTGGGCGGGGGGCGTCGGCCTGGCCATCGCCATCGGCCCGATCACCGGCGGCGTGCTCCTCGACCACTTCTGGTGGGGCTCCGTCTTCCTGGTCAACGTGCCCATCGTGGTGATCGCCCTCGCCCTGATGGTCTGGCTCGTCCCGGACTCGCGCGACCCGAACCCCGGCCGCATCGACCCGATCGGCGTGGTCATGTCGGTCATCGGCCTCGTGCTGCTCGTCTACGGCATCATCAAGGGCGGCCAGCTCGCCGACTTCACCGACGTCACGGTCCTGTCCACGAGCGGCGCCGGCCTCCTCGTCCTCGTCGCCTTCGTCGTGCACGAGAAGCGCAGCGACCACCCGTCGATCGACGTCACGTACTTCAAGAACAAGGTCTTCTCGGCGGCCATCGGCGCCATCGCGCTGGTCTTCTTCGCGCTGATGGGCGTCACCTTCTTCTCCGTCTTCTACACCCAGAGCGTCCGGGGCTACACGCCGCTGGAGACCGGCCTGCTGATGCTGCCGCTGGCCGCCGCCCAGCTCATCTTCGCGCCGCGCGCCCGGCTGGTCGTCGACCGCTTCGGCTACAAGGCCACGACCACCGGCGGCATGGCGATACTCGCTCTGATGCTCGCCGCGTTCGCGGGCCTCGAGGCGGACACCCCGATCTGGATCCTGGAGGTGCTCTTCTTCCTCATGGGCACGGGCATGGCCCACATCATGACGCCGACCAGCGTCGTGATCATGCAGGCGCTGCCCCGCGAGAAGGCGGGCTCCGCCTCCGCGCTCAGCAACACCTTCCGGCAGGTCGGCGGTGCCCTCGGCATCGCGGTCCTCGGCTCCGTGCTGTCCACGGCGTACCGCAACGGCATCGAGGACAAGCTGCCGCCCGCCGCCCGGCACGAGGCGGGCGAGTCCATCGAGGCGACGCTCGGCTTCGCCGCCAAGCTCGGCGCCCGCGGTGACGCCCTCGTCGGTCCCGCCAACGACGCCTTCCTGCACGCCATGCACGTCACGGCGTTCTGGGGAGCGGGCGTCGCGGCGATCGGCGCGGTGATCGTCGCCGTGTTCCTGCCCGGCCGGACCCCGGCGCCCGAGCGGGAGCCGAAGGACACCGAGCTGGTGTCGGCCGACCACTGAGGACGGCGGGGGCGCCGGAATCGCACCCGGCGCCCCGCACACCCGCCGGACCAGGGAGAATCGGCGCACCAGACGAAGGGACGGAATCGACGTGAGCCCCGCGGATCACCAGCACGGGCGGACGGGCACCGCACGGGGCCGACCCCGCAGCGAGGCCGTGGAACGCTGCATCCTCGAAGGCGTGATGAAACTCCTGGAGGACGGTGTGCCGCTGGGGGAGATCTCCATCGAGCGGGTCGCGAGGACCGCCGGCGTCGGCAAGGCGACCATCTACCGCCGCTGGAGGGGCAAGGAGGAACTCTTCGTCGACGTCCTGCGCACCGCCGAACCCGTCGACCCGGAACTCCCGGGCACCTCCGTGCGCGACGACCTCGTCGTCCTGCTCGAGGCGCTGCGTCAGCGCAGCCTGGCCAACCGCTCGTCGGCGATCCTCCACAACGTCTACGCCCAGATGAAGAGCAGCCCGAGGATCTGGGCCGCCTACCACGCGACGGTCATCGAGCCGCGCCGCCGCACGGCCTACGAGGTGCTGCGCCGCGGGCAGCGCGACGGCGAACTCCGCACGGACATCGACGTGGAACTGATGAACGACCTCATCGTGGGCCCCATGCTCGTGCGTTCCGTGATGCGCCCCGACGCCGACCTCCCCGACGGCCTCGCGGAACGGATCGTCGACGCGGTACTGGAAGGCGCCCGCCCGCCCCGCTAGGCCCCCTGCGCCGCACCCCGGTCCGGCCCGATCCGGACGGACGACGGGTCCGTACGTTCCGTCAGGAGACCGCCGCGCCAGGCGAAACAATGTGCGCGTTTCGTCACAGGAGCCGCGCTCGGGACCCCCGTCCGGAACTCCGGACGGCCGGTTCGTCGTCCTGGTGCCCGTACGGCCGCCCGGGGCGGCAGGATCGGCGCCGTTCATCCCCTAGGGTCGTAGACCGGGGGACGGGACGGTGTGCACGGCAAGTTGTGAGGCGACGTATGGCGCAGGCGTATGTGACGGAGACGGGCAGCGGCGGCTCGGGGCCCGAGCGCCGGGGAGCCCGGTTCCTGCGCCTGCTCGACGGCTGGAGGGGCGACCGCCGCGTCTGGCGGCGCGGACTGGTGCTCGCCGCGATCGCCGTGCTCCTCGCCCTGGTGATGCTGCTGCACGCGTCGGTGCCCAACCGGATCGGCAACCTCGGCAGCCTCACCGAGACGTTCCTGCCCTGGCTGGGCGTGCTGATCCCGGTGCTGCTGGTCCTCGCGCTGGTCCGGAGGTCGGCGACCGCGCTGATCGCGGTGCTGCTGCCCGCGACCGTCTGGCTGACCCTGTTCGGCGGGCTGCTCGTCGACCGGACCGGCTCCGGCGGCGACCTGACCGTCGCCACCCACAACGTCAACGCGGACAACCCGGACCCGTCCGGCACGGCCCGCGACGTCGCCGCGTCCGGCGCGGACGTGCTGGCCCTGGAGGAACTGACCCAGAGCGCCGTCCCGGTGTACGAGAAGGCCCTGGCGCCGACGTACAGGTACCACTCGGTGCAGGGCACCGTGGGCCTGTGGAGCAAGTACCCGCTCAGCGACGCGGAGCCCGTGAACATCCGGCTGGGCTGGACCCGCGCCATGCGGGCCACGGTGACCACGCCAGAGGGGCGGATCGGGGTCTTCGTCGCGCACCTGCCCTCGGTGCGCGTGAAGCTGGAGGCCGGCTTCACGGCCCGCCAGCGGGACAAGAGCGCCGACGCGCTGGGCGAGGCCATCGCCGGGGACGTGATGCAGAAGGTCGTCCTGCTCGGCGACCTGAACGGCACGATGAACGACCGGGCGCTCAACGCGGTGACCGCGCAGATGCGCTCCACGCAGGGCGCGGCGGGCAGCGGCTTCGGTTTCAGCTGGCCGGCGTCGTTCCCGATGGCGCGGATCGACCAGATCATGGTCCGGGGCGTGGAGCCGGTCACCTCGTGGACCCTGCCCGAGACGGGCAGCGACCACCTGCCGATCGCGGCGCGCGTGAAGCTGGACGAAACCGGCTCGTAACCCCCTGTCTCCCGGACCGGGAAATACTGGACCGGCGCGCATTTGTTCCGTGGCTGAACAAAGCGTTACCCTCAGCCGCACAGGCTGTCCGCCGCGCCGCCCCGACATCCGGAAGGTCCCTCCTCCCATGCCCCTGGCCCTGCTCGCCCTCGCCGTGGGTGCCTTCGGCATCGGTACCACCGAGTTCGTGATGATGGGACTGCTGCCCGACGTCGCCGACGACCTGCGCGTCCCGATCCCCACCGCGGGCCACCTGGTCTCGGCGTACGCGCTCGGCGTGGTGATCGGCGCCCCGCTGCTCGCCGCGGCCACGGCGAGGATGTCCCGCCGCAAGGTCCTGATCGCCCTGATGGTCCTCTTCGTCGCGGGCAACGCGCTCTCCGCGCTCGCCCCCGACCACCACTGGCTGATGGCGGCGCGCTTCCTGAGCGGTCTGCCGCACGGCGCCTTCTTCGGCGTCGGAGCGGTCGTCGCCACCACCCTGGCGGCCGACGGACGCAAGGCCCGCTCCGTCTCCCTGATGTTCCTCGGCCTGACCGTCGCCAACATCGCGGGCGTGCCCGTGGCCACGCTCATGGGCCAGCACCTGGGCTGGCGCGCCACCTTCCTCGGCGTCAGCGCGATCGGCCTCGTGGCCATCGCCTCGCTGGCGCTGCTCGTCCCGCGCGATCACACGCACGCCCCGTCCACCGGACTGCGCGGCGAGCTGGCCGCGCTGCGCTCCCTGCCCGTGTGGCTGGCGCTGGGCACCACGGTCGCGGGCTTCGGGGCGCTGTTCTCGGCGTACAGCTACATCACGCCGATGCTCACGGACTCCGCCGGATACGCCGACGCCAGCGTCACCCTGCTGCTGGCGCTGTTCGGGGTCGGCGCGACCGCCGGCAACCTGCTGGGCGGCCGCCTCGCCGACCACTCGCTGCGCGGCACCCTCTTCGGCGGCCTCACCGCGCTGGTGGCCGTGCTCGCCCTCTTCCCGGTCCTCATGGGCGCCCAGTGGAGTGCGGCCGTCGCGGTCACCCTGCTGGGTACGGCGGCGTTCGTGACCGGGTCCCCGCTGCAGCTGATGGTCATGGAGAAGGCGTCGGCGGCACCGTCGCTGGCGTCCTCCGCGAACCAGGCCGCGTTCAACCTCGCGAACGCGGGCGGTGCCTGGATCGGCGGCGTCGCGCTCGCGGCGGGCTTCGGCACGACCTCGCCCGCGGTCGCGGGAGCGGGCCTGGGCGTCCTGGGGCTGTTCGTCGCGGCGACGGCGTACGCGGTGGACCGGCGGCGGGCGACGGCGTCGCCGGGCCGGCTGGTCGCGGCGTACCGCCCGCGGCGGGAGGCGGCGCGCCGGTGACCCGCCGGAGGCGTTTCGCGGGTGCCCCGGCCCCCGCGTGGCCGAATGGACGTGCCCGGCGCGCTTTTCGGCCACGCGGGCCCTGTGTGTGATCCGTCCGACGTAGGATCTCGGACACGACGGTCCCGGCCTCGCACGCCGGGGAGCGGACCTGCCGGGAAGCGGGAAGCCGCCGGACGGATCGGACGACGACCCGGGCCGGAGGCTCTGGACTCCGGGCCGGGGCGCACGTCGGGATCAGCGCGACCGACCGTCCACACCGCCCCTCCGCATCCCTAGGACTCGACATGGGTTCCGTCAACAAGCCCGGCCCCACGGCCCGCTCGGCACGCGTGGAGGAGATGCGCCGCGCCGAGCAGGCCCGCGAGCGACGCAACCGGCTCGTGGTCATCGCCTCCTCCGTGGCGGTCGTGGCCGCGCTCGTCGTCGGCGGCACCTTCCTGGTCACCTCGCGGTCCGACAGCGACGCCTCGGCCGCCGACGCGGACGGCAAGAGCGGTGACTCGGGGCACTGGGTCACCGGCGCGGACGGCGTGCGGACCTGGTCCGGGAAACTGAGCCGCAACCACGTCAGCAAGGCCGTGGCCTACCCGATGGAGCCGCCCGTGGGCGGCGACCACAACCCGGTCTGGATGAACTGCAACGGCGACGTCTACACCAAGGCCGTCAGCAACATGAACGCCGTGCACTCGCTCGAACACGGCGCCGTCTGGGTGACGTACAACAGTGACGCCCCGGACGCCGACGTGAAGGCCCTCGCGGCGAAGGTCAGGAAGACGCCGTACACGCTGATGAGCCCCGTCGAGGACCAGAAGGACCCGATCATGCTCAGCGCGTGGGGCAAGCAGCGCACGGTGACCGGCGCGAGCGACCCGGCCGTCGACGCGTTCCTCTCCGCGTACGTACAGGGCAAGCAGACCCCGGAGCCGGGAGCCGCCTGCACCAACGGCCGTCCCGAATGAGCCCGGTGAAGAAGGAGAGGGCGGGCCGCGGGAAGCTCGCGGGCTGGATCGCCGGGGCCGCGGCCACCGTGCTCGTCGCCGCCGGAGCGCTCACCTACGCGGCCGCCGACGGTGACGGCTCCGGCGCGAGCACGCCCGCGACGGACTCCGCGGACGCCGGATTCGCGCGGGACATGGCGGTCCACCACCAGCAGGCCGTCGAGATGTCGTACATCGTGCGCGACCGCACGAAGGACGAGGACGTACGCCGTCTCGCCTACGACATCGCGCAGACGCAGGCCAACCAGCGCGGCATGCTGCTGGGCTGGCTCGACCTGTGGGAGCTGCCCAAGGTGTCGGCCGATCCGCCGATGACCTGGATGGGCATGGGGGACATGCCGCCGGGCGAGGACGGCGCGCTGATGCCGGGCATGGCCACCAACGCCCAGATGAAGAAGCTGAACACCCTCAGCGGCAGGAAGGCGGAGGTGCTCTACCTCCGGCTGATGACCGACCACCACCGGGGCGGCGTCCACATGGCCGAGGGATGTGTGGAGAAGTGCACGGTCGGCGCCGAACGCCGGCTGGCCCGCGGCATGGTGGCGTCGCAGCGGTCCGAGATCGACCTGATGGCGGGGATGCTCAAGGAGCGGGGGGCGTCGGCGGACCCCCGGTGAGCGCGCCCGGCCGGGTGACGGGGGCGGCGCGTGTCGCGACGGCTGCCGGACGGTGCCCGGGAGTCGGGCTTATGCCTCAAATCCCTTTCTTGTACGGTTCCTTGGGCTCTTCTTGGCCCGGCCATTCCCCTGGCATGAACGGTTCATCGCAAGAGTGACCCCCATCGTGTGATCCACTCCCGTCCGCCCATCGGCGGACGGAAGCCGTGGAGCACCGACCACCACACGCGACGAACCGCATCGCAGGGGGCTATATGAGATCCAACCGCGCCACAGTGCGCGCCGGAGTGAGCATGGCAGCGACACTGCCGCTGCTCGCCGGCGCGCTGGCGCTCGGCATACCCGCGGCCCACGCCGCGGGCGACCCGGGCCGGGACACGCTCGCGGGCACCAAGCCCGCGTGGGCCACGTCCACGGCGGACAAGGGGGCCACGAACAACGGCTCCCGGGTGTCCGCGCGGGTCTATCTCGCGGGCCGGGACGCCGCCGGTCTGAGCGCGTACGCCAAGGCCGTCTCCGACCCGGAGTCCGCCTCGTACGGGAAGTACCTCGACGCCGGGCAGGCTCAGGCCCGCTTCGGCGCCACCAGGGCGCAGGTCGCCGCGGTGACCGGCTGGCTGAAGTCGGCGGGCCTCGAAGTCACCGGCACCACCCGGCACTACATCTCGGTCACCGGTGACGTCGCCGACGCCGAGAAGGCCTTCGGGACCCAGCTGCACAACTACGCCAAGGGCGGCAAGACCTACCGGGCGCCCGCCGGCACCGCCTCCGCGCCCGCCGGTCTCGACGGCGCCGTCCTGACCGTCACCGGCCTGGACAACGCCCCGCACAAGGCGAGCCACCACGACGAACTGCCGCCGCCGGACGCCGTGTTCCACAACTCCGGGCCGTTCTCCTCGTACTACGGCTCGAAGACCGCCTCCTCGCTGCCCAAGGCCTACGGACAGAAGATCCCGTACGCCGTCAAGGGCTACACCGGCAAGCAGCTGCGCGCGGCGTACGGCGCGGGCAAGGCGGACGGCAAGGGCGTCACCGTCGCCATCACCGACGCCTACGCCTCGCCGACCATCGCCGAGGACGCCGCCGAGTACGCCAAGCGCAACGGCGACGCCCGCTACCGCACCGGTCAGCTGAGCCAGGTGCTGCCGGGCGTGTACACGAAGACCGAGGAGTGCGGGGCGGCCGGCTGGTACGGCGAGGAGACCCTCGACGTCGAGGCCGTGCACGCGGTCGCGCCGAGGGCGGACATCGTCTACGTCGGTGCCTCCTCCTGCTACGACAACGACCTGCTCGACTCGCTCAACAAGGTCGTCGACGGCCATCTCGCCGACATCGTCTCCAACTCGTGGGGCGACATCGAGGCCAACGAGACCCCGGACATCGCGGCCGCCTACGACCAGGTGTTCAAGCTCGGCGCGATCGAGGGCATCGGCTTCTACTTCTCCTCCGGCGACAACGGCGACGAGGTCGCCAACACCGGCACGAAGCAGGTCGACACCCCGGCCAACTCCGCCTGGGTGACGGCGGTCGGCGGTACCTCGCTGGCGGTCGGCAAGCACAACACGTACCAGTGGGAGACCGGCTGGGGCACCGAGCGCGCCGTCCTCTCGGACGACGGCAGGAGCTGGACGGACTTCCCGGGCGCGTACACCTCCGGCGCGGGCGGCGGCACCAGCCGGACCGTGACCCAGCCGTACTACCAGCGCGGCGTGGTCCCGAACTCGCTCGCCAGGGCGAACGGCACGGCGCCGATGCGCACCGTCCCGGACATCGCGGCCATCGCCGACCCGAACACCGGCTTCCTCGTCGGGCAGACGCAGACCTTCCCGGACGGGACGCAGCGGTACGACGAGTACCGGATCGGCGGCACCTCGCTCGCCGCGCCGGTCATCGCCGGCATCCAGGCGCTCGCCCAGCAGGAGCGCGGCCGCGCGATCGGTTTCGCCAACCCGGCGATCTACGACCGCTACGACCGGCACGGGTCGAAGGCCTACCACGACGTCACCGACCGGCCCACCGGACGTGACCTCGCGGTGGCGCGCGTCGACTTCGCCAACGCCTACGACGCGGCCGACGGCCTGGTGACCTCGGTCCGCAGCCTCGGCAAGGACAGCTCGCTGAAGGCCGTACGCGGCTACGACGACGTCACCGGGGTGGGCTCGCCCGCGGCCGGATACGTCAAGTCGTACCGCCGCTGACGACCACAGCCGCTGTCGCGGTCACGGTGACCCGGCGCCCGTCCTCCGTCCTCCCGACGGAGGACGGGCGCCTCCGTGCGTGGGTGCGTGCGTGCCCGGAGTCCCCCGGAGGCGTGGACGGGGCCCCGGAGGCGTGGACGGGGGTCCCGGGGTCGCGGGCGTGGTCCCGGGGTGCGGGCGGGCCGTGCGGCGTACGGAACCACCGGTTCGTGACGCGCCCGCAGGACATCGTGTCGCACTGACGATTACACTGGGCCGCGTGCCTCAACTACGCCTCGCCCTGAATCAGATCGACTCGACCGTCGGCGATCTCGCCCAGAACGCCGAGGCGATCGTCCGCTGGACCCGGCACTCCGCCGAACAGGGAGCGCACCTCGTCGCGTTCCCCGAGATGGTGCTGACCGGGTACCCCGTCGAGGACCTGGCCCTGCGGTCGTCCTTCGTCGAGGCCTCCCGGCAGGCGCTGCGCGCGCTGGCAGCGCGGCTCGCCGACGAGGGCCACGGCGACCTGCCGGTGATCGTCGGCTACCTCGACCGTTCCGAGACCGACCAGCCGAAGTACGGACAGCCCGCCGGCGCCCCGCGCAACGCGGGCGCCGTGCTGTACCGCGGCGAGGTGGTGCTCCGGTTCGCCAAGCACCACCTGCCGAACTACGGCGTCTTCGACGAGTTCCGCTACTTCGTCCCCGGCGACACCATGCCGGTGCTGCGCGTGCACGGCGTCGACGTCGCCCTCGCCATCTGCGAGGACCTCTGGCAGGACGGGGGCCGCGTCCCGGCCGCCCGGTCCGCCGGGGCCGGACTGCTCGTCTCCATCAACGCCTCCCCGTACGAGCGCGAGAAGGACGACACCCGCCTGGAGCTGGTCCGCAAGCGGGCCCAGGAGGCCGGCTGCACCACCGCCTACCTCGCCATGATCGGCGGACAGGACGAGCTGGTCTTCGACGGCGACTCGATCGTCGTCGACCGTGAGGGCGAAGTCGTCGCGCGTGCGCCGCAGTTCGCGGAGGGATGTGTCGTCCTCGACCTGGACCTGCCCGCCGCCGCGGCGGAGCCCGTCACCGGCCTCGTCGACGACGGGCTGCGCATCGAGCGGGTCGTCCTCTCCGAGGACCCGCTGCCCGCGTACGAGCCCGAGCTCGCCGGGGGGTACGCCCAGCGGCTCGACGACGACGAGGAGATCTACTCCGCGCTGGTGGTCGGACTGCGGGCGTACGCCGCGAAGAACGGGTTCCGGTCCGTGCTCATCGGCCTGTCCGGCGGCATCGACTCCGCCCTCGTCGCGGCGATCGCGTGCGACGCGCTGGGCGCCCAGAACGTGTACGGCGTGTCGATGCCCTCCAAGTACTCCTCCGGGCACTCGAAGGACGACGCGGCCGAGCTGGCCCGGCGCACCGGGCTGAACTTCCGTACGGTCGCGATCGAGCCGATGTTCGACGCGTACATGGGGTCGCTCGGGCTGACCGGGCTGGCCGAGGAGAACCTCCAGTCGCGGCTGCGCGGCACGATGCTGATGGCCGTCTCCAACCAGGAGGGGCACATCGTGCTGGCGCCGGGCAACAAGTCCGAGCTGGCGGTGGGCTACTCGACGCTGTACGGGGACTCGGTGGGGGCGTACGGGCCCATCAAGGACGTGTACAAGACGCTGGTGTTCCGGCTCGCCGAGTGGCGCAACCGGGCGGCGGCCGAGCGGGGGCAGACGCCGCCGATCCCGGAGAGCTCGATCACCAAGCCGCCGAGCGCGGAGCTCCGCCCCGGCCAGGTCGACACGGACTCCCTGCCGGACTATCCGGTGCTCGACGCGATCCTGGAGATGTACGTCGACCGGGACCAGGGCGCCGACGCGATCGTGGCGGCCGGGTTCGAGCGGGAGCTGGTCGTGAAGACGCTGCGGATGGTCGACACGGCGGAGTACAAGCGGCGGCAGTATCCGCCGGGCACGAAGATCTCCGCGAAGGGCTTCGGCAAGGACCGGCGGCTGCCGATCACGAACCGGTGGCGCGAGCGGTCCTGATCCCACCGGGGCGCGCCCCGGCGCGGGGAGCCGCGGACACGGGCGGGGTGCCCCTGGCGCGGGGAGCCGCGGACACGGGCGGGACGGAATCGGGCACCGACAAAAGTTGAATGGTGGATGCGTATTATCTACCCTTCCCCTATGCGGCTGCTGCGATCGACCGACCTCGCCCTGCGTGTCCTGATGCGGCTCTCCGTCACGGGGGACTCGACGCCCACGACGCGCGAGGTCGCCGCCGGTGTCGAGGTGCCGTACACGCACGCCGCGAAGGTCGTCGCCGAGCTGCAGCACATGGGGCTGCTCGACGCCCGGCGGGGCCGGGGCGGCGGTCTCACGCTCACCGAGAAGGGGCGTGCCGTGTCGGTCGGCGCGGTGGTCCGCGCCTTCGAGGGGGACGTGGAGGCGGGCCCGGACGTCGTCGACTGCGACGGCAAGGGCGCCGGCACCCCGCCCTGCCCCCTGCGCACCGGCTGCGGTCTGCGGGGAGCACTGAGGCGGGCCCAGGAGGCCTTCTACGCCTCACTGGACCCGCTGAAACTGTCGGACGTCACCGCCTCGCCGACGGAACCACTGCTCCTGTCGATCTCCCGCCGCCCCTGACGGGCCGGCCGGCCCGTCAGGGGCGGCGGGAGAATCTCAGCCCTGCTGGGCGAGCCAGAGGTCGGGGCCGAACACCTCGTAGTGGATGTCGGCGGCGGCCACGCCCTTGCCGAGCAGCTGGCCGCGGACCGCGCGCATGAAGGGGAGCGGTCCGCACAGGTACGCGCGCGTGCCCGGGGGGACCACCACGCCGGACAGGTCGGCGTGCCCCGTGCGGTCGGCCGGGTGGCCCGGCTCCGGGTTCTCGTACCAGAAATGGACCTCCGCGTCCGGCAGCTTGGACGCGTACGCCTCGTGGTCGGAGCGCATCGCGTGCTCGGCGGGGGAGCGGTCGGCGTGCACGACGGTGACGGGCGCCTTGTGCCCGGCGAGCGCGAGCTGCTCCAGCATGGCGATCATCGGGGTCACGCCGATGCCGGCGGAGGCGAGGAGCACGGGGCCGTCCACGTCCTCGAGCACCAGGTCCCCGTACGGGGCGGAGAGCCGCAGCGTGTCGCCGGTCCGCACGTGCGCGTGCAGGTGGTTGGAGACCTCGCCGTCGGGCGTCGCGTCGCCGAGGACCCGCTTGACGGTGATCCGGCGCACGGGGGAGCCGGGAGCGCTGGAGAGGCTGTACTGGCGTATCTGGCGGGCGCCGTCCGGGAGCGTCACCTGGACGGAGACGTACTGGCCGGGGCGGAAGCCCGGCGCGGGGGTGCCGTCGGCGGGGCGCAGCTCGAAGGAGACGACGTCGGCGGTCTCCTCGGCGCGGTCGACGACCTTCCACTCGCGCCATTCGCCGGCGGCCGCGGTCTCCTCGTAGAGCCGCTTCTCGATGGCGATGAGCGCGTTGGCCATCAGCCAGTAGACCTCGTCCCAGGCGGCGGCGACCTCGGGGGTGACCGCGTCCCCGAGGACGGCGACGATGGCGGCGAAGAGGTGCTCGTGCACGATCGGGTACTGCTCGGGGGTGATGCCGAGGGAGGCGTGCTTGTGCGCGATGCGGCTGAGCATCACGTCGGGCCGGCTGTCCGGGTGCTCGACGAGGTGGGTCGCGAAGGCGGCGATGGAACCGGCCAGGGCCTGCCGCTGGGTGCCGGCGGCCTGGTTGCCGCGGTTGAAGAGGTCGCGGAGCAGCTCCGGGTGGGCTTCGAACAGCCCGGCGTAGAAGCGCTCGGTGATCTCGCCGATGGCCGCGCCGACGACGGGGAGGGTGGCGCGCACGGTCGCGGCGCTCTGTTCGGACAGCATCAGGACTCCTCAAAGCCGGGACGGTGGCCGGGGGTTGGTGGCCCGCCGCCGTTGTCTGGTCGGCACGCTAATAAAACTTGCATCTGAGATGCAAATTAAGAGTCGGCCGGGTGTTCGGTTCTGGCCAATGACGCCGATGCCTCTGAGCAGGCACTATGGGCAGGAGACGGTGAAGGGTGCCGTGAGCAGTGCCACACCCGGCGCCCGGGCTAGGCCCGGCCCGGGACCGGGCGGTGTCCGTCCCGGGGCCGGGCGGCCGGCGACGTGATCAAGGTCGGCAACGCACATGAAATGGTGTTGTGGTGTGATGCTCGGGAGCCCTGACCCTCCCGCGCGGGAGCAGGTGGCCTGACCAGCAAGGATGGGTGGAAGCTGACAATGGACAAGCAGCAGGAGTTCGTGCTCCGGACACTGGAGGAGCGCGACATCCGGTTCGTTCGCCTGTGGTTCACCGACGTGCTCGGCTTCCTCAAGTCGGTGGCCGTCGCCCCGGCCGAACTGGAACAGGCCTTCGACGAGGGCATCGGCTTCGACGGCTCGGCGATCGAGGGCTTCGCCCGGGTCTACGAGTCCGACATGATCGCCAAGCCGGACCCGTCCACCTTCCAGGTGCTGCCGTGGCGCGCCGAGGCCCCCGGCACCGCGCGGATGTTCTGCGACATCCTCATGCCGGACGGCTCCCCGTCCTTCGCGGACCCGCGCTACGTCCTGAAGCGGGCCCTCGCCAAGACCTCCGACCTCGGCTTCACCTTCTACACCCACCCCGAGATCGAGTTCTTCCTGCTGAAGAACCGCCCGCTGGACGGATCACGCCCCACCCCCGCGGACAACTCCGGCTACTTCGACCACACCCCGCAGAACGTCGGCCAGGACTTCCGCCGCCAGGCGATCACCATGCTGGAGTCGATGGGCATCTCGGTGGAGTTCAGCCACCACGAGGGCGCGCCGGGCCAGCAGGAGATCGACCTGCGCTACGCGGACGCGCTCTCCACGGCGGACAACATCATGACGTTCCGCCTGATCATGAAGCAGGTGGCGCTGGAGCAGGGCGTGCAGGCGACGTTCATGCCGAAGCCGTTCTCGGAGTACCCCGGCTCCGGCATGCACACCCACCTCTCCCTCTTCGAGGGCGACCGCAACGCGTTCTACGAGTCCGGCTCCGAGTACCAGCTCTCCAAGGTCGGCCGCTCCTTCATCGCCGGCCTGCTGCGGCACGCCGCCGAGATCTCCGCGGTCACCAACCAGTGGGTCAACAGCTACAAGCGCATCTGGGGCGGCACCGAGCGCACGGCCGGCGCCGGCGGCGAGGCCCCCTCGTACATCTGCTGGGGCCACAACAACCGCTCCGCCCTCGTCCGCGTCCCCATGTACAAGCCCGGCAAGACCGGCTCGGCCCGCGTCGAGGTCCGCTCCCTCGACTCCGGAGCCAACCCCTACCTGGCCTACGCCCTGCTCCTCGCCGCCGGCCTGAAGGGCATCGAGGAGGGCTACGAGCTCCCGCCGGGCGCCGAGGACGACGTCTGGGCCCTCTCCGACGCCGAGCGCCGCGCCCTCGGCATCGAACCCCTCCCGCAGAACCTCGGCGAGGCCCTCACCCTGATGGAACGCAGCGACCTGGCCGCCGAAACCCTCGGCGAACACGTCTTCGACTTCTTCCTCCGCAACAAGAAGAGCGAGTGGGAGGAGTACCGCTCCGAGGTCACCGCCTTCGAGCTGCGGAAGAACCTGCCGGTGCTGTAGCCGAGCAGCCCCACGCCCACGGGCCCCGGTGCCGGGCAGACCCGCGCCGTCCCGCTCTTCCCCGGCCGGGGAGAGCGGGCCGGGTGGGCGCCGCGCTCTCCTGGATCCGGGCGCCGGCCCGGCGGCTACAGGTCGTGGGGGAGGAGGCGGAACGCTCTGTGGCGTCACGCCACTGTCGCGGGGAGGGGAAGGGGTATGGAGTGGGTGTCGGGGACGGTGGGTTCGTTATCGGCCGAAGCGGTGGCAGCCATCGCGGCCGTCGTGGCGCTGGGTGTGTCCGCGTTGTCCATGCTCTACCTGGCCAGGCAGACGAAAGCGGCTGCCGAGCAGGCGAAGATCAGCAACGCGGTGGCCGCCGTCTCGGCCAACGACATGGTGCTCCGCTCCCTGCGTGAGGTGCACACGTTGATGCTGCAGCACCCCGGCTCACGCAGGTGCTTCTACGACAGCATGCCTCTGCCCACGGAGACGGGCCGGCGTGACGCGATCGTCACCATCGCCGAACTGCTCGCTGATGTGCTGACCAGTGGCATACACGTCCACCGAAACATTCCCGGCAGTGCCAGCGCGGAGGCGTGGGAGGACTACTGCCGGAGCGTTCTGGTGAGCAGCCCGGTCCTGCGGGACCTGGTACGCACGCACTCCGCATGGTGGCCGTACCTTTCCGCGCTGCTTCCGGTGAACCAGCCAGGGCCCGCGGCGTGCTGACGGCCGCGGCGACGGGCAGACCTGCGTCACCTCCGCACCTCTTCCGCCCTCTGCTACCGGGCGTCAGTTCGACTGGCACCACTCGGACAGCGACACCCCGATCAACCCGGACAAGTAACCGGCGGCCCGTCCCCGCCACGGCGTGACCGCCCCGGCCGCGGTCGCGCCGTGGCCGGTCGCCGTCCGCGGCACCGCGCGGCCCGCGCACCGCACTCCCGCTAGGCTCTGGGCCAGGACGACCTTGATCCGACAGGAGGCCGGGGATGACGGCGCCGGGGCGCAGGAGCAGTACCTTCACTCGGCTGCTGCGGCACGGTTTCACGGACCCGTCGGCCTCCGAGCGGCTGCTGGAGAGCATCGATCTGGCGCCCATAAGGTCGGATCCGGTGCTGCTGGAGGCGCTGGGCCGGACCGCCGACCCGGATCTGGCGCTGCTCGGGCTCGTCCGGCTCGTCGAGGCGCAGGACGGGCCGGCGGCGCGGCGGGAGCTGCTCGACACCCTGATCGCGGCGAAGCCCCTGCGGGACCGGCTGCTGGGGGTGTTGGGGGCCTCGGAGGCGCTCGCCGACCATCTCGCCCGGCATCCCGGCGACTGGCAGGCGCTGGTCACCTACGAGGCGCGGGACCTGCACCCCGGAGTGGGGGAGTTCGAGCGGGAACTGGCCGAGGCGACCGACACGGACGCGCTGCGCGTCGGCTACCGGCGCTGTCTGCTGTCCATCGCCGCGCGGGACGTGTGCGGCACCATAGACGTCGCCCAGACCGCCGCCGAGCTGGCCGACCTCGCGACCGCCACCCTGCGCGCCGCGCTCGCCATCGCCTCGGCCGCCGCCCCCACCGACGCCGCGCTGTGCCGGCTCGCCGTCGTCGCGATGGGCAAGTGCGGCGGCCACGAGCTGAACTACGTCTCCGACGTGGACGTGATCTTCGTCGCGGAGGCCGCGGACGGCGCCGAGGAGGCCAAGGCGCTCCAGGCCGCCACCCGGCTCGCCTCGCACATGATGCGGACCTGCTCCGAGACGACCGTCGAGGGCACCATCTGGCCCGTCGACGCCAACCTGCGCCCCGAGGGCCGCAACGGACCCCTCGTACGCACCCTCAGCAGCCACCTCGCCTACTACCAGCGGTGGGCCAAGACCTGGGAGTTCCAGGCGCTGCTCAAGGCCCGGCCGGTCGCCGGGGACCTCGCCCTCGGCGAGGAGTACGTCGCCACCCTCGCCCCGCTCGTCTGGCACGCCGCCGAGCGGGAGAACTTCGTCGCCGACGTGCAGAAGATGCGCCGCCGCGTCGTCGCGAACATCCCCGCCGCCGAGATCGAGCGCGAGCTGAAGCTCGGCCCCGGCGGACTGCGCGACGTCGAGTTCGCCGTCCAGCTCCTCCAACTGGTGCACGGGCGCGCCGACACCACGCTGCGCAGCGGCAGCACCCTCGACGCGCTCAGGGCGCTCGCCGCCGGCGGGTACGTGGGCCGTGTGGACGCCGTCCAGCTCGACGAGGCCTACCGGTTCCTGCGGTCCATGGAGCACCGCATACAGCTCCACCGGCTGCGCCGCACCCACCTCGTCCCCGAGGGCGACGCCGACCTGCGGCGCATCGGACGCTCGCTCGGGCTGCGCACCGACCCGATCACCGACCTGAACCGGGAGTGGCGGCGCCACGCCTCCGTCGTACGGCGGCTGCACGAGAAGCTGTTCTACCGGCCGCTGCTGGACGCCGTCGCCCAGCTCGCGCCCGGCGAGACCCGGCTGCGGGCCGACGCCGCCCGGGAACGGCTCGTCGCGCTCGGCTACGCGGACCCCGCCGCCGCCCTGCGGCACCTGGAGGCGCTGGCGTCCGGCGTCACCCGCAAGGCGGCGATCCAGCGGACCCTGCTGCCCGTGCTGCTCGGCTGGTTCGCGGACTCCGCCGACCCGGACGCCGGGCTGCTCGGCTTCCGCAAGGTCTCGGACGCGCTCGGCAAGACCCCCTGGTACCTGCGGCTGCTGAGGGACGAGGGCGCCGCCGCCGAGAACCTCGCGCGGGTGCTGTCGGCGGGACGGCTCGCGCCCGACCTGCTCATGCGCGCCCCGGAAGCCGTCGCGCTGCTCGGCGACGGCGACGGGGGAGGACTCGAACCCCGCGGCCGCGCCCAGCTGGAGCAGGAGATCCTCGCCGCCGTCGGGCGGGCCTCCGGCGCGGAGCAGGCCGTCGCCGCCGCGCGCGGCGTCCGGCGGCGCGAGCTGTTCCGTACCGCCGCCGCCGACATCGTCGCGTCCTACGGCACCGAGGAGACGCCCGCCGAGGCCGACCAGGGCGCCCTCGTGGACCGGGTCGGCGGCGCGATCTCCGACCTCACGGCCGCGACCATCGCCGGGACCCTGCGCGCGGTCGTCCGCGAGGGCTGGGGCGATCTGCTGCCCACCCGGTTCGCGGTCATCGGCATGGGACGCTTCGGCGGCCACGAACCGGCCTACGGTTCCGACGCCGACGTGCTGTTCGTCCACGAACCGCGGGAGGGCGTGGACGAGCAGGAGGCCGGGCGCGCCGCGAACGCCGTCGTCTCCGAGATGCGGCGGCTGCTGCAGCTCCCCAGCGCCGACCCGCCGCTGATCGTCGACGCCGACCTGCGCCCCGAGGGCAAGTCGGGGCCCCTCGCACGGACCCTGAAGTCGTACGAGGCGTACTACCGGCGCTGGTCGCTGGTCTGGGAGTCGCAGGCGCTGCTGCGCGCCGAGGTCGTGGCCGGGGACGCCGGCCTGGGCGAGCGCTTCCTCGCCCTGATCGATCCGCTGCGCTATCCCAGCCGGGGCCTCGACGAGGACGCGGTGCGGGAGATCCGGCGCCTGAAGGCCCGGATGGAGTCCGAGCGGCTGCCGCGCGGAGCCGACCCCACGCTGCACACCAAGCTCGGCCGCGGCGGTCTGTCCGACGTCGAGTGGACGGTGCAGCTGACGCAGTTGCGGCACGGCTGGTCGCAGCCCGCGCTGCGGACCACCCGGACCCGCGAGGCGCTGGCCGCGGCGGCCGCCGCCGGGCTGATCCCGGCCGAGGAGACGGCGGTGCTGGACGAGGCGTGGGTCCTCGCCTCCCGCGTCCGCAACGCCGTGATGCTGGTGCGGGGCAGGGCCGGGGACACCTTCCCCTCGGACCCGCGCGAGCTGGCGGCCGTGGGCCGCTACCTCGGGTACGGGCCGGGCCACGTCGGCGACATGCTCGACGACTACCGGCGCATCACCCGGCGGGCCAGGGGCGTCATGGAGGAGCTGTTCTACGGCGGATAGGGGACGCCGCGTGGACGGGCGCGTGCCGGCCGGCCGCCGGCACACGCCCGGAAAAAGGCCGGAACCGGCCCTATGCCTGGGTGGGCAGCAGCGGCCGGCGCCGGTCCTCGGGCGGAGCGGGCGCCGGGACCGTGCGCGGCAGGGCGTACGGCAGCGCGCCGTACCAGACGCGGGCGACCAGGAATCCGAAGGCGAGGCAGGCCATGCCGCCGACCGCGTCGAGCCAGAAGTGGTTGGCGGTGGCGACGATGACGACCAGGGTGGCCGCGGGGTAGAGCAGGCCGAGCACCCGCACCCACGGTGTGGCGGCCAGCGCCCAGATCGTGAGGCCGCACCACAGCGACCAGCCGATGTGCATGGACGGCATCGCCGCGTACTGGTTCGACATGCTCTTCAGGTCACCGGAGGCCATCGAACCCCAGGTCTGGTGGACCAGCACCGTGTCGATGAACCCGCCCCGCATGAGGCGCGGCGGGGCCAGCGGGAAGAAGTAGTACCCGACCAGGGCGACCGCGGTGGTCGCGAAGAGCGTCAGCCGGGTCGCCGCGTAACGGCCGGGGTGACTGCGGTAGAGCCACATCAGGACACCCAGCGTCACCACGAAGTGCAAGGTCGCGTAGTAGTAGTTCATACCGACGATCAGCCAAGTCACCGAGTTGACGGTGTGATTGACGGACTCCTCCACGGCGATGCCGAGATGGTGCTCGGCCCGCCACAGCCAGTCGGTGTTGCGCAGGGCCTGCGTCCGCTGCTCCGGGACGGCGTTGCGGATCAGCGAGTACGTCCAGTAACTCACCCCGATCAGCAGGATCTCGAACCAGAGACGCGGCCGGCGCGGGGTGCGCCACCGGCGCGTGAGCCCCTGCCCCGGGGACCGCGCGGCCGGGAGTGAGCCGGTCTGTTCCCGGGTTTCCGGTGTCGTCACGGTTGTCTCACCCATAGGCGCAGAGTCTGCCAGAAAAGGGCCCTTTCACCGATCATCCCCCAGTCGGGTTCCGGCCGCACACCCTCCTGCCCACGGCCACCCGTGACACCCGGTTCATCCTCCCCGGGGATGAGTACCCGTACCGGTTCCGTCTACGACCGCCGCGCGCACGCACTCAGGCGCGCGCACGCTCCCCGGGGGCCGAGGCGGTCGAACCCCGCACCACCAGCTCCGGCATGAACACGAACTCGCTGTGCGGCGCCGGGGTCCCGCCGATCTCCTCCAGCAGCGTCCGCACCGCGGCCTGCCCCATCGCCGGGACCGGCTTGCGGACCGTCGTCAGCGGCGGGTCGGTGAACGCGATCAGCGGCGAGTCGTCGAAGCCGACGACCGACATGTCCGTGGGAACCTCCAGGCCCCGCTGGCGCGCCGCCCGTATCGCGCCGAGCGCCATCATGTCGCTCGCGCACACCACCGCCGTGCAGCCGCGTTCCATCAGCGCGGTGGCCGCCGCCTGGCCGCCCTCCAGCGTGTACAGCGAGTGCTGCACCAGTCGCTGTTCGATGTCCTCGGGGGCCAGCCCCAGCTGGTCCTGCACCGAGCGCACGAACCCCTCGATCTTGCGCTGAACGGGCACGAACCGCTTCGGGCCGAGCGCCAGACCGATGCTCGTGTGGCCGAGCGAGACGAGGTGGGTGACCGCGAGCGCCATGGCCGCGCGGTCGTCGGGGGAGATGAACGGCGCCTGCACCTTCGGAGAGAAGCCGTCCACGAGCACGAACGGGACGCCCTGCGCCCGCAGCTGCTCGTAGCGCTGCATGTCCGCGGAGGTGTCCGCGTGCAGGCCCGAGACGAAGATGATGCCGGCGACCCCGCGGTCCACCAGCATCTCCGTCAGCTCGTCCTCGGTGGAGCCGCCCGGGGTCTGGGTCGCGAGGACCGGCGTGTAGCCCTGGCGGGTCAGCGCCTGCCCGATGACCTGCGCCAGAGCGGGGAATATGGGGTTCTCCAGCTCGGGGGTTATCAGGCCCACCAGGCCCTCGCTGCGCTGTCGCAGGCGCACCGGGCGCTCGTAGCCCAGCACGTCGAGAGCGGCCAGGACGGACTGGCGGGTGGTCGCTGCGACGCCCGGCTTCCCGTTCAGGACGCGGCTGACAGTCGCCTCACTGACCCCCGCCTGGGCTGCGATGTCGGCAAGCCGTGTGGTCACAGGGTTGGACTGTACCGGTCGGGCACCCCGTTGCCCACCGACCGGACGCCTCGTGCGGGCGGCTGCACGGCCCGTTCCGGGCTGCTGCGTCATCGCGCTCCCTCGTGTTCTGGTCGGGGTCCCGAGCGTCCGCCGCGGGTACGTGGTCGGCGTCCCCGGGGTGTGCCGCGGGACCCGGTCGGTGTCCCCGGCGGCCACCGCGGGGAGGGGTGCCTCCGCGCGGTACTGACGGGAGATGATTCCCGTAGCGCGGGCGGATGGCAAGAGCTTGCAGAGTCTTGCACAAGCCCGTCCGCGCCCGTGGATCGGCCTCGTACCGGGGGCGACGGGTGTCCCGGGTCACGTCACGGGCGGGTAACTCTCGTGAGTCCTTGCACTTTTTTGCTGCAAGGTCTTTCGCAACTCTTTCCACGCTGTTACGTTCACGTCGCCCGGCGGCGGCAACGGCGCGGCCGGCAAGGGGAGCGGGCGGGACCGCCCCCTCGGGCTTTCACCCTCAAGGAGATCTCATGCGGCGTGGCATAGCGGCCACCGCGCTGGTGGCGTCCCTCGCCCTCGCGGCGACGGCCTGCGGCGGCAGTGACAGCGGCAGTGACAAGTCGGACGGCCCCATCACTCTGACCTGGTGGGACACGTCCAACGCCACCAATGAGGCGCCGACGTACAAGGCTCTGGTCAAGGACTTCGAGGCCGCCAACAAGAACATCAAGGTCAAGTACGTCAACGTGCCCTTCGATCAGGCGCAGAACAAGTTCGACACCGCGGCCGGTGCCAGCGGTGCCCCGGACGTCCTGCGCTCCGAGGTCGGCTGGACCCCGGCCTTCGCCAAGAAGGGCTTCTTCCTGCCGCTCGACGGCACCGAGGCGCTCGCCGAGCAGGACAAGTTCAAGTCCAACCTCGTCGAGCAGGCCAAGTACGAGGGCAAGACGTACGGTGTGCCGCTGGTCACCGACACGCTGGCCCTCGTCTACAACAAGGCCCTGTTCGAGAAGGCCGGTGTCACCGAGGCGCCCAAGAGCTGGGACGACCTGAAGGCCGCCGCCGCCAAGGTCAAGAAGAAGACCGGCGTGGACGGCTACTGGGGCTCCACCCAGGCCTACTACGCCCAGTCGTTCCTCTACGGCGAGGGCACCGACACCGTCGACGCCGACGCCAAGAAGATCACCGTCAAGTCGGACGCCGCGGTCAAGGCCTACACGACCTGGAACAGCCTGTTCGACGGCAAGGGTCTGCACAAGGCCGACGTCACCGCCGACGCCTACGCCCACATCCAGGACGCCTTCGTCAACGGCAAGGTCGCCTCGATCATCCAGGGTCCCTGGGAGATCACGAACTTCTACAAGGGCTCGGCGTTCAAGGACAAGGCCAACCTCGGCATCGCCACCGTCCCGGCCGGCTCCACCGGCAAGGCGGGCGCCCCGACCGGCGGCCACAACCTCTCCGTGTACGCCGGCTCGGACAAGGCGCACCAGCAGGCGGCGCTGAAGTTCGTGAAGTTCATGACCTCGGCGAAGTCCCAGGAGACGATCGCCCTGAAGAACTCCACGCTGCCGACCCGCGACGACGCCTACACCGACAAGGTCAAGGCCGACCCGGGCATCGCCGGCTACCAGACGGTGCTCTCCGCGGCCCAGCCGCGGCCCGCGCTGCCCGAGTACAGCTCGCTGTGGGGGCCGCTCGACACCGAGCTGCCCAAGATCGCCGGTGGCAAGGTGTCGCTGGACAAGGGCCTGAGCAACGCGGAGACCGCGATCGCCAAGCTGGTCCCCGACTTCGGCAAGTGACCCCGGACGGCCGCCGGATCCTCCCGACCGGGGGAAGGATCCGGCGGCCGCCGGCCCCACGCCCGTCCCTGATCCCCCGTGGCCTCCCAGCGATCCTCCAGTGATCTTCCAGAAGGTGTCGAACCATGACAGTCGCCATCGACCGAGCGACCGGCAAGCGGCACGGTGACAGCGAGCCCCGGCCCGGCCCGGCTCAGCGCCTGAAGCGCTCGTACCAGAAGTACTGGTACGCGTACGCGATGATCACCCCGGTCGTCGTCGTCCTCGGCGTCCTGGTGCTCTATCCGCTGGCACGGGGCATCTACCTGACGCTGACGGACGCCAACAGCCTCAACTCGGCCCGCACCATCGGCGTCAACCACATCGACGCCACCTACAGCTTCGTCGGCCTCGACAACTACGCCGACATCCTGTGGGGGCCGACGGCCTACGACCGGTTCTGGTCGCACTTCATCTGGACGATCGTGTGGACGGCGCTGTGCGTCACGCTCCACTACTGCATCGGCCTCGGCCTCGCCCTGCTGCTCAACCAGAAGCTGCGCGGCCGCACCCTCTACCGGCTGATCCTGGTCCTGCCGTGGGCGGTGCCCACCTTCGTCACCGTCTTCGGCTGGCGCTTCATGCTCGCCGACGGCGGCGTCATCAACACCCTGCTCGACGCCGTGCACCTGCCCTCGCCGCTCTGGCTGGAGGACACCTTCTGGCAGCGGTTCGCCGCGATCATGGTCAACACCTGGTGCGGTGTGCCGTTCATGATGGTCTCGCTGCTCGGCGGCCTCCAGTCCATCGACTCCACGCTGTACGAGGCGGCCGAGATGGACGGCGCGAGCGCCTGGCAGCGCTTCCGGCACGTCACCCTGCCCGGTCTGCGCACGGTCAGCTCCACCGTGGTCCTGCTCGGCGTGATCTGGACCTTCAACCAGTTCGCCGTCATCTTCCTGCTCTTCGGCAAGACCGCCCCCGACGCGCAGATCCTCGTCACCTGGGCCTACCAGCTGGGCTTCGGGCAGCAGCCGCGCGACTACGCGCAGTCCGCCGCGTACGGCGTACTGCTCCTCTCCATCCTGATCGTCTTCACCTCCGTCTACCGCCGCTGGCTCGCCCGTAACGAGCAGCAGCTCGCCGCCTGAGGCAGGAGTCCCATGAGCACCATGACCCTCGACACCTCCACCGCGGCGACGGACAAGACCTCCGAGGACGCCCCGCCGCGCGGGAGCCGGCGGCGCGGGGAGACCAGCCGCGCCGCGGCGCTCACCTCGCACGGCGTCCTGACCGTCGCGAGCCTCGTCGCCCTGTTCCCGATCGCCTGGCTGGTCTTCCTGTCCCTCGGACCGGACAAGGACGACTATCTGCACCCCGGGCGCATCTGGGGCAAGATGACGCTCGACAACTACTCGTTCGTCCTCCAGCACACCAGGTTCTTCGACTGGATGTGGAGCACGCTCGCCGTCTCGCTCGGCACCACCGTCATCGGTGTCCTGGTCGCCGCCACCACCGGCTACGCCGTCTCCCGGATGCGCTTCCCCGGCTACAAGAAGTTCATGTGGGTCCTGCTGGTCACCCAGATGTTCCCGGTGGCCGTGCTGATGGTGCCGATGTACGAGATCCTCTCGGAACTCCAGCTCATCGACAACTACTTCGGCCTCGTCCTCGTCTACTGCTCGACCGCCGTGCCGTACTGCGCCTGGCTGCTCAAGGGCTACTTCGACACCATCCCGTTCGAGATCGACGAGGCGGGACGCGTCGACGGGCTCAGCCCCTTCGGCACCTTCGCCCGGCTGATCCTGCCGCTCGCCAAGCCGGGCCTGGCGGTCGCCGCCTTCTACAGCTTCATCACCGCGTTCGGCGAGGTCGCGTTCGCCTCCACGTTCATGCTGTCCGACACGAAGTACACCTTCGCCGTCGGTCTGCAGAGCTTCGTCAGCGAGCACGACGCGCAGCGCAACCTGATGGCCGCCACCGCGGTGCTGGTCGCCATTCCGGTGTCCGCCTTCTTCTATCTTGTCCAGAAGAACCTGGTGGCCGGCCTCACCGCGGGCGGCACGAAGGGCTAGGGGGTGTCTGACACATGCGCGCGGCGTCGCGGCGCCCGGCACGCACGCTCGCGGCGTTGCCGAAACGCCCACGTGGCTCCGCCACGAGGACGCTCCGGCGCCTTGCGATCGCACGCACCGGACACCGCTCCTTCTCCCACGCGCATGTGTCAGACACCCCCACACCCCCGGCCCTCGTACGACCCGGCCCGACACACTCCCGCGCGCGCTCGCCGCGCGCGCGGGTGGCGGCCGCGGTGTGCATCCGACCCCGCCCACACCGCGGCCGCCTGATCACCGGCTTCCCCCCGCACCACGACCCCGGCACGCACGGCGGACCGGCCCACGACGACCGGCACGCCGGACAACCCGGCAGCACCACGCCTTCGACCGACCGCACCACGACGACCCGGATTCCGCCCCCGCGCTCGGCTTCGCTCGAACGGGGGGTACCCCCATCGCATCAAGGACGCCATGAGCCAGCACTCCGCCGACCCGGCCCCGACCTCCGCGCTCGCCACCGTCGCCGCCCACCGCGACTGGTGGCGCGACGCGGTGATCTACCAGGTCTATCCGCGCAGCTTCGCCGACAGCAACGGCGACGGCATGGGCGACCTGGAGGGCGTACGTTCCCGACTTCCCTATCTGCGCGACCTCGGCGTCGACGCCGTGTGGCTGAGCCCCTTCTACGCCTCGCCGCAGGCCGACGCCGGATACGACGTGGCGGACTACCGCGCCGTCGACCCGATGTTCGGCACCCTGCTGGACGCCGACGCCCTGATCCGCGACGCCCACGGGCTGGGCCTGCGCATCATCGTCGACCTGGTACCCAACCACTCCTCCGACCAGCACGAGTGGTTCAAGCGCGCGCTCGCCGAGGGCCCCGGCTCCCCGGTGCGCGAGCGGTACCACTTCCGCCCCGGCAAGGGCACGGACGGCGAACTGCCGCCCAACGACTGGGAGTCCATCTTCGGCGGCCCCGCCTGGACCCGGGTCACCGAACCGGACGGCACCCCCGGAGAGTGGTATCTGCACCTCTTCGCCCCCGAGCAGCCGGACTTCAACTGGCAGCACCCGGCGGTCGGCGACGAGTTCCGCTCGATCCTGCGCTTCTGGCTCGACATCGGCGTCGACGGCTTCCGTATCGACGTCGCCCACGGGCTGGTCAAGGCCGACGGACTGCCCGACCTCGGCTCCCACGAACAGCTGAAACTGCTGGGCAACGATGTCATGCCGTTCTTCGACCAGGACGGCGTGCACGACATCTACCGCCAGTGGCGCACCATCCTCGACGAGTACGCCGGGGAGCGCATCTTCGTCGCCGAGGCGTGGACGCCGACCATCGAGCGGACCGCGAACTACGTGCGCCCCGACGAGCTGCACCAGGCCTTCAACTTCCAGTACCTGAGCACCCACTGGGACGCGGCCGAGCTGCGCTCCGTCGTCGACCGCACCCTGGACGCGATGCGCCCCGTCGGCGCCCCCGCCACCTGGGTGCTGTCCAACCACGACGTCACCCGGCACGCCACCCGCTTCGCCAACGAGGCGGGCCTGGGCACCCAGATCCGCACCGCCGGCGACCGGGAGCTGGGGCTGCGCCGGGCCCGCGCCGCGACGCTGCTGATGCTGGCGCTGCCCGGCTCCGCCTACGTCTACCAGGGCGAGGAGCTCGGTCTGCCGGACGTCGTGGAGCTGCCGGACGAGGTGCGCCAGGACCCGTCGTTCTTCCGGGCGGCGGGCCAGGACGGCTTCCGCGACGGCTGCCGGGTCCCGATCCCGTGGACCCGCGCCGGCGAGTCGTACGGCTTCGGCAGCGGCGGCAGCTGGCTGCCGCAGCCCGTCTCCTGGGCCGAGCTGAGCGTCGAGGCGCAGACCGGAGTGGAGGGCTCCACGCTGGAGCTGTACCGCTCGGCGCTCGCCGTCCGGCGTGAGCGCGACGACCTCGGCGCGGGTGACGCGGTCGAGTGGCTGAAGGCTCCCGAGGGTGTCCTCGCCTTCCGCCGCGGCGAGTTCGTCTGCACCGCCAACACCGGGAGCGAGGCGGTGACCGTCCCGGCGCACGGGCGGGTGCTGATCGCCAGCGGCGAGGTGACCGTCACCCAGGACGGCGAGGCGAAGCTGCCCGCGGACACGACCGTGTGGTGGGCCGCCTGACGGACGGCCGGCAGGCCCTGTAGGACGCGGCAGCGGTGCTCCGGACCCCGGTGGGTCCGGAGCACCGCTGTGTCGTTCTCCGGACAAAGCGCTGAAAGTTCTTACGACGTCTTGCTGAAAGCGGATCGCAGGCGATACGTTCCCGCACACGCCCGACTGGTTCATCGGGCAACTTCCGTCCCGCCGGGCACGGTTCGACGCCCGGCCCGGCCTCCCCACGGCTCGATCCCCCCACCGCACAAGGATGTGCAGGAGAAGACATGGCCAGGAAAAGACTGGCCGCCTCGTTCGCCCTCGCGGCGGGCCTGGCGGCCTCGGTGATCCTTCCGCCCACGACGGCGGCGGCCTCACCGCCCGGCACCAAGGACGTCACCGCCGTCCTCTTCGAGTGGAAGTTCGACTCTGTCGCCAGGGAATGCACCAGCACCCTGGGCCCGGCCGGTTACGGCTACGTCCAGGTGTCTCCCCCCGAGGAGCACATACAGGGCTCCCAGTGGTGGACCTCGTACCAGCCCGTGAGCTACCGGATAGCCGGACGGCTCGGGGACGCCACCGCCTTCAGGAACATGATCAGCACCTGCCACGCGGCGGGCGTGAAGGTCGTCGTCGACACGGTGATCAACCACATGTCCGCCGGTTCCGGCACGGGCACCGGCGGCTCCTCGTACACGAAGTACGACTACCCGGGCCTGTACTCGTCGTACGACATGGACGACTGCACGGCCACCGTCAGCAACTACGGCGACCGCTTCAACGTCCAGAGCTGCGAGCTCGTCGGCCTCGCCGACCTGGACACCGGCGAGGAGTACGTCCGCAAGACCGTCGCCGGGTACCTCAACACCCTGATCGGCTACGGCGCCGACGGCTTCCGCATCGACGGGGCCAAGCACATACCCGCCGCCGACCTCGCGAACATCAAGTCCCGGCTGACCAACCCGTCCGCGTACTGGAAGCAGGAGGTCATCTACGGCTCCGGCGAGGCCGTCCAGCCCACCGAGTACACGGGCAACGGCGACGTGCAGGAGTTCCGGTACGCCTACGACCTCAAGCGGGTCTTCAAGAACGAGAACCTCGCCTACCTCAAGAACTACGGCGAGGGCTGGGGCTACATGAACAGCTCCGTCGCGGGCGTCTTCGTCGACAACCACGACACCGAGCGCAACGGCTCCACCCTCAGCTACAAGGACGGCGCCGACTACACCCTGGCCAGCGTGTTCATGCTGGCCTGGCCCTACGGGGCGCCGGACATCAACTCCGGCTACGAGTTCTCCGACACGAACGCCGGGCCGCCGAACGGCGGGACGGTGAACGCCTGCTGGCAGGACGGCTGGAAGTGCCAGCACGCCTGGCCGGAGATCAAGTCGATGGTCGCCTTCCGCAACGCCACCCGCGGGCAGGCGGTCACGAACTGGTGGGACAACGGCGCGGACGCCATCGCGTTCGGCAGGGGCGCCAAGGGCTTCGTGGCCATCAACCACGAGTCCTCCTCCCTGACCCGCACCTACCAGACCTCCCTGGCCGCCGGCACCTACTGCGACGTCCAGAGCGGCAGGCCCGTCACCGTCGACGGCTCCGGACGGCTCACGGCGACGCTCGGGTCGAACACCGCGCTGGCGCTGTACGCGGGCAAGTCCGGCTGCTGAACCAGCCCCCCACGGGGCCCCGGCCCACCGCCGCGCGCGGTGGGCCGGAGGCGTGCCCGCCCGCACGGAGCGGCGACGCCGAATCGGCGTTGAAAGTTCTTCCTGTGGGTTGCATGACTCTTGCTGTAAACCTTGCGTAAGGGTTACGGTCACGCCGGTCGTCCGGCACACCCGCTGTGCCCGGCGTCGGGGTCGGTACCAAATGAGCCGTAATCGCAAGGAGTTCACGCCTGTGATACCGAGATGGCCGGCGCCCTGGGCGCGCCGATCCACACAGCGCCGACGGGTCGCGGCTGTCGCCGTGGCCGCTCTCGCGGCAGCGTTCGTCCAGCCCCTCGCGGCGCGCGCGGACGCCCCGCCCCCGCCTCCGTCGGACGCGAGCCTCGCCGCGGCGCCCGCCCGGCACGACGACACCCGGGAGCAGTTCTACTTCGTCATGCCGGACCGTTTCGCCAACGGCGACACGGCCAACGACAGGGGCGGTCTGACCGGCTCGCGCCTCGCCACCGGCTACGACCCCACCGACAAGGGCTTCTACCAGGGCGGCGACCTGAAGGGCCTGACGAAGAGGCTCGACTACATCAAGGGCCTCGGCACCACCGCCATCTGGATGGCGCCGATCTTCAAGAACCAGCCCGTCCAGGGAACCGGCAAGGACGCCTCCGCCGGCTACCACGGCTACTGGATCACCGACTTCACCAAGGTCGACCCGCACTTCGGCACCGACAAGGACCTCGAGACCCTCATCTCCAAGGCGCATGCCAAGGGCATGAAGGTCTTCTTCGACGTCATCACCAACCACACGGCCGACGTCGTCGACTACGAGGAGAAGTCCTACGGCTACCTCTCCAAGGGCGCCTTCCCGTATCTGACGAAGGACGGCGAGCCCTTCGACGACGCGGACTACGCCGACGGCACCCGGAGCTTCCCGCGGACCGACGGCGACTCCTTCCCCCGGACACCGGTCGTGCCGGCCGCGAAGAAGGGGGCCAAGACCCCGTCGTGGCTCAACGACCCGGCGATGTACCACAACCGCGGCGACTCCACGTACGCCGGTGAGTCGACCACGTACGGGGACTTCTCCGGTCTCGACGACCTGTGGACCGAGCGTCCCGAGGTCGTACGGGGCATGGAGAAGATCTACGAGAAGTGGGTGAAGGACTTCCGTATCGACGGCTTCCGGATCGACACCGTGAAGCACGTGAACATGGAGTTCTGGACCCAGTGGGCCACCGCCCTCGACGCGTACGCGAAGAAGCGCGGCCGCGACGACTTCTTCATGTTCGGCGAGGTCTACTCCGCCGACACGTCGGTCACCTCCCCGTACGTCACCCGGGGCCGCCTCGACTCCACGCTGGACTTCCCCTTCCAGGACGCGGCGCGCGCGTACGCCTCCCAGGGCGGCAGCGCCGAGAAGCTGGCCTCGGTCTTCGGCGACGACTACAAGTACACGACCGACAAGGCCAACGCCTACGAGCAGGTCACCTTCCTCGGCAACCACGACATGGGCCGCATCGGGTACTTCCTGAAGCAGGACAACCCGAAGGCGACCGACGCCGAACTGCTGAGGAAGGACAAGCTCGCCAACGAGCTGATGTTCCTCAGCCGCGGCAACCCCGTCGTCTACTACGGCGACGAGCAGGGCTTCACCGGCGCCGGCGGTGACAAGGACGCCCGCCAGACGATGTTCGCCTCGAAGGTCGCCGACTACCTCGACGACGACGAACTCGGCACCGACCGCACCCACGCGAGCGACGCCTACGACACGAGCGCACCGCTCTACGAGCAGATCAGCGCTCTCGCCGAACTCCGTGCGGCCAACCCGGCGCTCACCGACGGAGTCCAGACCGAGCGGTACGCGGCCGACGGCGCCGGTGTCTACGCCTTCTCCCGCACGGACGCCGGGCGCGGCACCGAGTACGTGGTCGCCGTGAACAACGCCGACGAGGCCAAGAAGGCGACGTTCGCGACCGGTTCGGCCGGGATGACGTTCCGCGGGATCCACGGCACCGACGACTCCGTCACGAGCGACGCCGACAAGAAGATCACCGTCACCGTCCCCGCCGGCTCCGCCATCGTCCTCAAGGCGGCCGGCCCGCTCGCCGCGCCCGCCACCGAGCCGACGCTCACCCTGAAGGGCCCCGACGCCGGGGCCACCGGCACGGTGGAGCTGAGCGCCGACGTCGACGGAGGCCGGCTCGACCGCGTCGTGTTCGCCGCCCAGGTCGGCGACGGCAAGTGGCGCACCCTCGGCTCCGCCGACCACGCCCCCTACAAGGTCACCCAGACCATCGGCGAGGACGTGCCCGCCGGCACCGCCCTGCGCTACAAGGCCGTCGTCGTCGACTCGGCCGGGCACACGGCGTCCACCACCGCGGCGTCCACCACCGGCATCCCGCCCGCCGAGGAGATCCCCACCGCCTCCTCCCGCGACTACGCGGTCGTCCACTACAAGCGCGCCGACGACGACTACACCGACTGGCGCCTCTACGCCTGGGGCGACCTCGCCGACGGTGAGGCGACGACCTGGCCCGCCGGACACGACTTCACCGGCCGGGACGCCTACGGGGCCTTCGCCTACGTGAAGCTGAAGCCCAGCGCGTCGAACGTCGGCTACCTCGTCATCGACAAGGACGGCGACAAGGACGTCTCCGCCGACCGCACGATCGACGTGACGAAGACCGGCGAGATCTGGATCGAGCAGGGCAATGAGGCCGCCGCGACCGAGCGGCCCGACTACCCCGCGCAGGACAAGGGCAAGGCCGTCCTGCACTACCACCGCGCCGACGGCGACTACACCGGCTGGGGCCTGCACACCTGGACCGGCGCCGCGAACCCCACGGACTGGACCAAGCCCCTGGACCCGGTGCGCACCGACGCCTACGGCGCCGTCTTCGAGGTGCCGCTCGCCGAGGGGGCCACCAGCCTCAGCTACATCCTCCACAAGGGCGACGAGAAGGACCAGTCCGCCGACCAGTCGCTCGACCTGACGGCCAACGGCCACGAGGTATGGCTGCTGGCCGGCCAGGAGAAGTACCTGCTCCCGCAGCCCGCGGGCAGCGCCGCCGCCCTCGACCCGAGCGCCGCCAAGGCCGTCTGGATCGACCGGGACACGGTCGCCTGGAACGGCGGCGACGCCGCCGCCTCCACCCAGCTCCTGTACTCCCGCGACGGCTCCATCAAGGTCAAGGACGGGGCCCTGACCAGCGACGACGAGCGCTGGCTGCGGCTGTCGAAGACCGCGCTCACCGACGCCCAGAAGAAGCGGTTCCCGCACCTGAAGGACTACACCGCCTGGTCCGTCGACCCGCGCGACCGCGACCGGGTGCGCACCGCCCTGCGCGGCCAGCTCGTCGCCACCCAGCGCGCCGCTGGGGGCACCTCCCAGGCATTCGGCTCTGGGGGAGGCGCGGTGCTCGCCGCGACCGGCGTGCAGGTGGCCGGCGTCCTGGACGGCCTGTACGACGCCACCGGCGCCCGCCTCGGCCCGGTGTTCTCCCACGGCAGGCCGACCCTGTCGGTGTGGGCGCCCACCGCGCGCGAGGTGAGCCTGGAACTCTACGGCCGGACCGTTCCCATGAAGCGGAACGACACCACCGGCGTCTGGTCCGTCACCGGCGGGAAATCCTGGTCGGGCAAGCCCTACCGGTACGCCGTGACGGTGTGGGCGCCGACGGCCGAAAAGATCGTCACCAACAAGGTCACCGACCCCTACTCGGTGGCCCTGACCACGGACTCCGAGCGCAGCCTCGTCGTCGACCTCGCCGACCGGTCCCTCGCCCCGAGCGGCTGGTCGTCCCTGAGGAAGCCGAAGGCCGTACCGCTGAAGGACGCCCAGATCCAGGAGCTGCACATCCGCGACTTCTCCGTCGCGGACCCGACCACGAAGGCGAAGGACCGGGGCACCTACCTGGCGTTCACCGACAGGAACAGCGACGGCAGCAAGCACCTGCGGGAACTCGCCGCGTCCGGCACCTCGTACGTGCACCTGCTGCCCGCGTTCGACATCGCCACCATCCCCGAGAGGAAGGCCGACCAGGCCACCCCCGACTGCGACCTGGCCTCCTACGCCGCCGACTCCGACAAGCAGCAGGCGTGCGTGGCGAAGGCCGCGGCGAAGGACGCCTACAACTGGGGCTACGACCCGTACCACTACACGGTGCCCGAGGGCTCCTACGCCACCGACCCGGACGGCACCGAGCGCACGGTCGAGTTCCGGAAGATGGTCAAGTCCCTCAACGAGGACGGCCTGCGCGTCGTCATGGACGTCGTCTACAACCACACCGCGGCCGCGGCCGCGGGCCAGGCCAGGACCTCCGTCCTCGACAAGGTGGTGCCCGGCTACTACCAGCGGCTCCTCGCCGACGGCTCCGTGGCCAACTCCACCTGCTGCGCCAACACGGCCACCGAGAACGCCATGATGGGCAAGCTCGTCGTGGACTCGGTGGTCACCTGGGCCAAGGAGTACAAGGTCGACGGCTTCCGCTTCGACCTCATGGGGCACCAGCCCAAGGCCAACATCCTCGCCGTCCGCGCGGCGCTCGACGCCCTCACGCTCAAGAAGGACGGCGTCGACGGCAAGAAGATCATCCTGTACGGCGAGGGCTGGAACTTCGGTGAGGTCGCCGACGACGCCCGCTTCGTCCAGGCCACCCAGAAGAACATGGCCGGGACCGGCGTCGCCACCTTCTCCGACCGGGCCCGCGACGCGGTGCGCGGCGGCAGCCCCTTCGACTCCGACCCCGGCGTCCAGGGCTTCGCCTCCGGCCTCTACACCGACCCGAACACCTCCGGGGCCAACGGCAGCCGGGCCGAGCAGAAGGCCCGCCTGCTGCACTACCAGGACCTCATCAAGGTCGGCCTGACCGGCAACCTCGCCGCCTACCGCTTCACCGGCTCCGACGGCAAGGAGGTCAAGGGCGCCGAGGTCGACTACAACGGGGCACCGGCCGGTTACGCGGACGCCCCCGGCGACGCCCTCGCCTACTCCGACGCCCACGACAACGAGTCGCTGTACGACGCCCTCACCTACAAGCTCCCCAAGGGCACCTCGGCGGACGACCGGGCCCGGATGCAGGTCCTCGCCATGGCGACGGCCACCCTCTCGCAGGGCCCCTCGCTGTCGCAGGCCGGCTCCGACCTGCTGCGCTCGAAGTCACTGGACCGCAACAGCTTCGACAGCGGCGACTGGTTCAACGCCATCCACTGGGACTGCGCGGCGGGCAACGGCTTCGGCCGCGGTCTGCCCATGGCCGCCGACAACGAGTCCAAGTGGCCCTACGCCACCGGACTGCTGACCTCGGTGAAGGTCGGCTGCGAGCAGATCGACGGGGCCTCGGCCGCCTACCGGGACCTGCTGAGGATCCGTACGACCGAGAGCGGCTTCCGGCTCGGCACGGAGGGGCGGGTCCAGTCCGAGCTCTCCTTCCCGCTCTCCGGGAAGGACGAGACGCCCGGCGTGATCACGATGGAGCTCGGCGACCTCGTCGTCGTCTTCAACGCGACCCCGGCCCGGCACGACCAGCGGATCGACGCGCTGGCCGGAAAGGAGTACGCGCTGCACCCGGTGCAGGCCGGGGGCGCCGACCCGGTCGTCAGGTCCTCGTCGTACACGGCGAAGTCCGGCACCTTCACCGTTCCGGGTCGGACCGTGGCCGTCTTCTCCCGGACCACGCGATAGGGCATTAAGTTGGTGGGGCAGACCGTGATCCGCGGTCTGCCCCACTTCTGTGCACCGGAGGGCTGTCGGATGGACGGCGACCACCGGCGGGCGGAGGCCACCGTGATGGTGGTCGACGACACGGAGGCCGGCCGGCACGCGATGATCGCCGTGCTCCGCCGCGCCGGCCACCACGACGTCCCCGCCGCCGACGCCGACGAGGCACTGGCGGAACTGGACGTCCGCACGCGCGCGGGCACCCTCCCCGACGTGGTGCTCGCCGCCGCCGGACTGCCCGGCACGAACGGCTTCGAACTGTGCCGCAGGATCAAGGCGCTGCCGGGCGCGGGCGCCGTGTCCGTCGTCCTGTTCTCCGCCGCCGACGACTCCCGCGACCGCCGGCACGCTCTGGACGCCGGTGCCGACACCTGCCTCGCGGTGCCCGCCGAGCCCGGGGAGATCCGGGCGGTGGTCGCCGCGGCGGCACGCGGCGCCAGGGCCCGCACGGGCACCGAGGCGCTCGTACAGCGGCTGACCCTGCTGTCCGAGACCATCGTCTCCGTGCAGACGGCGCGCCGCCTGGGGCAGCTCGCCGACTCCGCGGCCGAGGGCACCTCCCGGCTCACCGGCGTCCCCGCCGCCGTCTTCGTGCTCGGCACCGACGGCGACCTGTACTGCGGGACGTCCCGGCAGCTGCCCCGCGCCGCGCTCCTCGACCCGGACACCAGACAGAGCGTCGCCCGGCTGGTCCGGCAGCTCATGGCCGGGCACACCGGGGCGCGCAGCAGCGTCGTGCCCGCACCGCTGTGGCCGCACGGCGTGTTCGGCTCCGACGCGCACGACGACGTGCGGCTCGTCCTGGCCCGGGCGCAGGCGGGCAAGTCCACGGTGTGCCTTGCGACGCCCCTCGGCCCCGGCCACCGGCCGGAGCCGGAGACCGAGGCGCTGGTCGCCCGGCTCGCCCAGGCCACCTCCCTGGCCGCGGAACCCCTCTTCATGTACCAGGCGGAGCGCCATGTCGCGCTGACCCTGCAGCACAGCTTCCTGCCCCAGCCCCACCGGCTGCCCGAACTGCCCGGCGCCGACGTCGTCGTCCGCTACGTACCCGCCTCCCGGCAGACGGAGATCGGCGGCGACTTCTACGCGGCCCTGCCCACCTCGGAGGGCATCCTCACCGCGGTCGGCGACGTGGTCGGACACTCGCTGGAGGCGGCGACCGTCATGGTCGAGATCCGGCACGCCCTGCGCGCCTACTGCATCGAGGACGGCGACCCCGCCGTACTGGCCCGGCGGCTCGACCGGATGCTGCGCCACTACCACCCCGACGTCACGGCCACGGTCTGTCTGGTCCTCGTCGAGCCGGCCACCGGACGCACCCGGATCGCCAACGCCGGCCACATCCCGCCGCTCGTCGTCCGGGACGGGGGCAGCGCCGAGTACGTGAAGGTGACGGGGCCGCTGCTCGGCGTGGGGCTCGACCACCCGCCGCCCACGGAGATCGCGCTCGACCCCGCCGACCGGCTGCTGCTGGTGACCGACGGGCTCATAGAGACGCGGGGCACGGACCTCGCGGTCTCCATGGAGCGGCTGCGCGTCGCCGCCGCGGACGCCCCCGCCGGCACGGCGGCCCTCTGCGACACGCTCCTCGACTGCTTCGGACACGAGGGGGAGGACGACATCGCCCTGCTGGCCCTGCGGCTGACGGACGACCTGACCCCCGGTGGCGAAGCCCCTTAGGGTGATCAGGACTTCACCGAACAGGAGTGCTCATGCCGCAGATCACCGTCGACTTCTCCGCGCCGCTCGACGACGCCTTCGACCGGCGGGGTTTCGCCCTCGCGCTGCACGACCAGGTGGTGGAGATCGCCGCCGCCGGGATCGGGGCGTGCAAGACGCGCTTCCGCCGCACCGAGGACCCCGTCGTCGGCCACGAGGCGGGCGGACATGCCATCGTGCACATCGCGTTCGACCTGCTGCCCGGCCGGACGGACGAGACCAAGGCGAGACTGACCGAGACCGCGCTGGAACTGCTGCGGACCCATCTGAAGCCGGTCGAGGGCGTGACCGTGCACGGCTCCGCTGAGGTACGTGACCTCGACGCGTCCTACCGCAAGTTCTGACGCGGGTGCGGGATCCGGCCGGCCGGGGGCGCGCGGGCTACGGGAGCAGTGACGTTCCTGCGCCGGGCGTTCCCGCGGCGGGCGTTCCCGCGGCGGGCGGCCCGGCCGGGGGCGAGGCCAGGGCGAACAGCTTGCCGACGAGGTCCGTGAAGGGCCCCCCGGCGGGCTCGTCCCGCAGCATGTGCCGCAGCAGCGCGCCCATCTCCTCGTCGTTCGCCGCGCTGACCGCCGCCAGCGCCGCGAAGTCGTGCACCAGCTGCGCCTCCAGCTCGGCGCGCGGGATCCGCCGCCCGTCCAGCCAGATCAGCGCCGTCGACTCGGCGAGCGAGATCCACGAGCGGATCACCAACTCCAGGCGGGCGGGCGGCTCCTCGACCCGGAGATGCGCGAGCATCTCGACGTACGCGGCCTGCCGCACCGCGTCGATCATCGCGTTGGTCGTCGAGGAACCCACCGCGGGACCGCCGCGCATCAGCGCGGAGAAACCCGGCCCGTGCTCGTCGACGAAGTCGAAGTACCGGTGCATGACCCGGACCAGACGCGCTCCGAGCGGCCCCTCGTGCGGTTCCTTGAAGCGGCTCGCGAGATCGTCCGCCGCGCGCTGCAACGCGGCCTCGTAGAGACTGATTTTGCCCGGGAAGTAGTGGTAGACCAGCGGGCGCGAGATACCCGCGGCCGACGCTATCTCGTCGATGGAGACCTCGTCGGGCGAACGGCGGCTGAACAGGTCGAGGGCGACACCGATCAGCTGCTGCCGGCGCTCCTCGACACCCATCCTGCGGCGTACCCCGGTTGTCATACGAACACCTTACCGATCGGATCCGGCCGCGAGAGGGTCCTCAGTCGCGCCGTCCCAGCCCGTCCACCCGGGTCCCGTCCGTCAGGGCGCCCTTCAGCCGCGCCCGCGCGCCCTGCTTGGTCCGTACGGCCAGGAGACCGCCCCGGGCCGTCCCCTCGGCCCCGCCCGTCGCGCCGATCGACGCCGTGTCCTTGTCGCCCGCCGCGAGCAGGTACCAGCCACCCGCCTGTGACTTCCACAGCACGCCCGCGAGGACGTGCGGATCGCGCGCACCGCACGCGGGGGAGTTCTCGGCCTTCGCGGCGACCGCCCCGTACGGCTGTCCGGGCGTGTGGAACTGGGCGAGCACGCGCGGCCCGCCGCCGCGCCAGGTGTCCGCGCGGGTGCACACCCAGTCGGCGGTGCCGCTCGCGTCGGGCAGGGGCTGCCGCGCGAACCGCCAGGCGTTCACCGACCGCACACCCTGGGTGCGCACGGCGGCCAGCGAGCAGGCGAGCGGCGACCAGATCCCGCTCCCGGCGTCGCCGGCCGCCTCCCGGGGGCGCCCGGGCCGTCCCGCGGTGAGGTGCGCGGGGACCAGCTCGCCCAGGTCGGTCATCAGCCGCCGGGTGCCGGTGTGGTCGGTCAGCTCCAGCACGTTCCACGAGCGGCAGGCCCCGGCCCGCTCCACCGGGCCGGCCAGCGGATCGGCGACGCCGTCCGCGGTGACCGCGAGGCCCACCGGCGGGGACGACGGCTTCAGCAGATCCCGCTCGGCGGCCTCGCGCACCCAGGGCGCCGTCAGATAGCGGACGTCGCCGTCGGCCCGGTCCAGGACCACGGCGCCCGACTCGGCGCCGCTCGCACCGTCGACGCGCGCGAAGTCCAGGGCGGCGCCGCCCGTCCCGTCCTCCGGCTCGGCGTAGCGGACGATGCGCAGACCGTCGTGGAACAGCACCACGCGCGCGCCGTCGACCTCGCCCGCGTACAGCAGCTGCGGCGGGCCCGGGGGTGCGCCGGACGCGGTGCCGGGCGTCGCCGACACCCGCACCGACTCGCCGGGCCGCGCCCACACCGCGAGCGCGCGGCGCAGCAGTGGCCTGTTTCCGGCCAGGTTCCCGCGCGCGGGCCACACGGAGAAGTCGGTGCGCGCGGACGAACGCCACGCGGTCGCCGGGACCTTCGTCAGCCTGCCCGGGTCGAGCGCGGCCTCGGCCGCCGGGTTGCGCGCGTACGGCGGTGTGGCGGCGCCGTCCGGGGCCCAGCCGTCCCCGGGCACGACGAGCAGCGCGCCGCAGACGACGGCGGCCGCGGCGGCGGCCAGCGCGGCCCGCGTGTGCTGTCTGCGCCGCATCAGGTCGGTGGGCCGGGCGTGCAGCGAACAGGGGTCGAACTCGGGGGAGGAGAGCAGGTCGCCCCGCACGGGCACACCGGCGGCCTCCGCGAGCGCGGCCGCCGCGTCCCGGACACCCGCCGCCTCCAGCGCCGCGCGCACGTCCGCATCGGACAGCTTCTCCAGGCCGCGCAGCACACAGGCGGCGCGGGCCGGACCGGACAGCGCGGACAGCCGCTGGTCCAGCGCCAGTTCGTCGGCGCCTCCCGAGCGGGGGAAGAGCCTGAGACCCCACACCCGGGGGAGCAGCACGGGCAGCTGGGAGCGCTTGGGCCAGGCCGCGCGCCGCAGCGGCAGGCCCGCCTCCAGGGCGGTGCGCAGGACCCGCAGGCGTACGTAGGCGTAGCCGGGGTCGGTGGCACGGCCGCCGGCGGTCTGCTGGGCGGGAACGGCCGGGGCGTCGCCGGACGGTGTGCGGCCCCGGGGCAGCGCGCGCTGGGTGAGCGCGTGCGCGGTCAGGACGCGCCGGTTGCGGCCGAGGCTCGGCGGCAGCACCAGATAGGCGAGCCGGACGAGCCTCGGGTAGTGCTCGACGAGCGCGGCCTCGGCCTGTTCCAGCGAGGCCGTGGGCGGTGAATCCGGACCGGGGCGCGGGGCGACATCCTGTGACTGCACGTTCAGCAGAACGAGCGAACCGCCGTACGGTCACCCCGTCGCCCGTCAAGGGGAGCCCTGCGAACGGGAGTTGACCGCCCCGGCCGCCCGACCCGGGCCGCCTCCGCCCGCCTAGACCCGGCCGCCTCCGCCCGCCTGCCCCGGCTGCTCCGGTTCGACCAGCAGCCGGGCGTAGTTGGCCATGGAGCGCTGGTAGCGGGGGAGGTGCGGGGCGAGCGCCCCGATGACGAGGGCGAGCCCCTCGCGCTCGCGGCCCAGGTCGGCCAGGCACAGGGCGAGACAGGCGCGGACGGCGTCGGACAACTCGTCCGGCGGGAGCACGAGTTCGGGTGTGAGCAGGGCGACGCCCTGCTCGGCCTGCCCGGTGTTGCGCAGCGAGCTGGCCAGCTGGATCGCGGTGCGCCGGCGGCGGTAGCCGTCGAGCCCGCGTGCCAGAGCCTCCCGGTACAGCGGCACCGCCCGGTCCGAGTGGCCCGTCGAGTCCCAGGCGCAGGCCTGCTCGAAGAACCCCACGGGGCTGTCCGCGGGCAGTTCGGCGACGAGCGCGTCGATCACCGCCCGGAACGCGGCCGCGTCCTCCTCCGCGTAGTCGTCGAAACCGGCCCAGGCGGCCGCCACCCGCTCTTCCCACTCTGCCCAGTCGTTGTCCACGAGCCCCACCTTCGCACAGGTGTGCTCGTGAAGGCCCGCGCCCGCGCTCCTACGCCAGCCGGCAGCCGCTGAACTCGACCGTGCCGCGCGCCCCGCCACCGCCGTTCGCGGCGCTCATGAACAGGCCTACGTCCTGGACGTCCGCCGCGCCCGGCACCGGCACCGTCGCCACCGTCCGCCAGGTCGCCCCGTCGTCCGTGGAGCAGGCGCCGGTGAAGGAGCCGCCGGACCGGGTGAGCCGCAGCAGCACCGGCGCCTTGACGCCGGTGATCCGCTTGTACGTGTCGAGGGTGCCGTCGCCGTTCGTGTCGTACGAGAGCACGACGCCGTTGGCCGGGGTCACCGCCAGGTCGAGGAAGCCGGGCGAGCCGGGCGTGGCCAGGCTGTCGCGGGCGATGATCCCGGCACGCGCCCAGGGACCGGTGGCCGCCTGGGCGTCCACCCGGACGGTCACCGACACACCGTCCGTCAGCGCGCCCTCGCGGTGCAGGCAGCCGAACTCCGCCGTGCCCTTCCACAGGTCGGCGCCCGCCCCGTCGATGGCGAACCGGTCGTCCAGCTGTCCGAAGACGGCCGTGTTGTTCGTGTACGCCGCCCAGCCCTCCGCGAGCGGCCCCGCCTCGAACAGCGTGCCGCTCGACTCGCCGCGCACCCGCTCCTCGCCCCGCGGCCCGTACCGCGCGGTCAGCGTGTACGGCAGAGGCCGCAGCGGGCGGTCCAGCGGTTCCCGGGGCGCGCTCGCCCGCCAGCGGACGGTGCCCGAGCCCCCGGCCGCGACGCGCGGCAGCGAGGCCGCTGTCTCGGGCTCGGCGTCGATGCCGGTGAGCTCGAAATCGACGCGGCCGGTGTCCCGCAGGCCGTTGACGTTGGTGAAGACGGCCTCCACGCGCGCGTGCCCGCCCGGCGGGAAGGCGGCCGGAACGGCGCTGACCGCGAGGGAGCCCTGGTAGGGGGCCCGCGCCAGCGTGTCGCGGACCCGCGCGGCCGTCCGGTACGCGTCGCCCACCGGTCGCAGCGGATAGTCCTTCCGCTCCCGGGTCCACGGCTCCTCGAACGCGAACCAGTCGACGTCCGCGGGCGCGGTGCCGGTGGCGAGCGCGTCCTCCAGGGCGTCGAGCCACTTCTGCCAGCGCGGCACGTAGAAGTCGGCCATCAGGCCGTGCCACTCGCGGTTGCCGTACTCGTGCAGCTTGCCCGGATCGGAGGTGGCCCGCCCGCCCCAGACGGTCACGAGCGTCTTCGCGGTCCGCTCGAACTCGGCCCGCTCGGCGTCGTTCGTGGCCGTCCGCCGCGCGTCCTCGATCCACGGGCCCAGCAGGAACGCCGGATGCGTGCCGGTGACGTCGTCGGACAGCCGCATCAGCCGCAGCCACAGCGTCGCCAGCGTCCCGAACGTCTCCCGGTCCCCGCGCTCGTAGGCGGCCCGCAGCTGCGGCAGGTACTGGCGGCTGCGGTGCGCCAGCGCCTGCCGGGCCACGTCCACCAGGTCGTACCGGTAGGCCGCGCTGCCCCGCAGGTGCCCGGCGGTGGAGAGCAGCCCCGCCAGCGCCGCGTCGAAACGGCCCGGGTCGTAGGTGAGGGCACGCGGGGCGTACTCGGCGGCGCGGTCCGCGGCGAGGTCGGGCCGGGCGCAGAACAGCGAGTCGTGCGGGTCGCTGCGCTCGGCGGCGTGCTGCTGGTAGGCGGTGTCGTGCAGCGCCCGCCAGGCGGCGCGCGCGTGCCGATCCCGGCCGCCGTAGCGGAACCCGGCGTACGCGGAGAACCACGCGGCCCGGTCGATCCGCCGCTCGGTCCACGCCAGCTCGGAGAACAGCTCGAAGGCGGCCGGGTCCCGGTCGGTGGCCTCGGGCAGGTAGGCGGTCCCGGCGAGCGCGCTGTCCGGCTTGTCCCGCCAGGCGAAGAACTTGTCGTTCCAGATGTGCGCGCGGGCGCCGATCGTGGTGCGTCCGCCGAAGTTGGGGATCGTGCCGAACGCGTACGGGGTGCCGCCCCAGTCCTTCTCCCGGTCGGTGACGCTCGTGTAGCGGTCGGAGACGCCGTCGACGATCAGCATCCGCTTCCGGTCGATCGCGTCGAGGAGCTCGGGCAGCGGGTTGGCCTCCCAGCCGAGGATCACCCAGGTCGCGCCCGGACGGGCGGCCTGGAGGGCCTTCTCGACGCCGCGGGCGGCGTCCGGCACGGGCACGTCACCGGCGGTGCCGCCCTCGTGCAGCAGGTCCATCTTGAAGTGGGCGGCCGGCCCGAAGACGTCCTGCTGATGGCCGTAGAAGGCCTCGGCGACCTCCGCGAAGGCCGCCGTGCGGGGATCCAGCCAGTCGGGGCGTCCGAAACCGTGCCAGGTGCCCTGCGGCACGACGTGCGCGTCGCCGCCGTTGCGGTCCACGAACCCCTTGGGCACGTGCCCGTAGTAGCCCGGCAGCACGGGCGCCATGCCCAGCTCCCGCAGCCGGCCGGTGATGCGGCGGCCCAGCGCGGCGCGCTCGGCGATCAGCTCGGCGGAGAGCGGTCCCCCGTAACCGGACAGGTTCTGCAGCAGCCACCACGGCTGGTGCGAGGGCGCCGGCAGCCAGGCCCGCGCCTCGTCGTCCGTGTACCCGAAGTCCTTCAGGACCCGGTGGTAGACGGCCTCCGTGCCCGCGATGACCATGACCTCGTTGCAGCCGTGCAGGGCCAGCAGGTCGATCTGCCGCTCCCAGTACGCCCAGCCGGCGTACGGGGCCGTGTAGCCGTCGTTGGTGTCGTTGAGCGCGAACCGGTGGGGGAGGGCGGTGGATCTCTCCAGGGGACGCGCGGGCGCGGGCAGGCGGCGCGGCAGGTCTCTCTGGTCGCCGTTCCACGCGAGGTGCGCGCCGCACACGTACTTCAGATACCAGTGGACGCCGGTGAGCAGGGTCGCCGGGCTCGTCCCGGACACCTGGACGCGGCCGGTGGAGCCGGTGACGCGGAACCGGTCGCCGGGGCCCTTCACCGGCTCCAGCCGGAACTGGCCGGCGTGATCGGGCAGCAGCCGGTTGAGCGCTGAGCGCGCCGGAGCCGTATCGAAGGCGGGGCCCTCGCCGGGGCTCTCGGCGGCGTGGGCCGGGACCGTCACCCCGAGGGTGGTCCCGAGGCCGATGGCACCGGCCGTGCCCAGCACCGTGCGTCGCGACGGATAGGTCATCTGTGTGCCCCCTGTGTCGACAGGTGCGGCACGCTAACGGGGCGGCCGTCCGTGCTCAACGGTGGAGACGGAGCTGGCGAGTTCGTGTCGCCGCGAGGGACCGGAGGTACGTATGGGACGGACACGCGAGAGGTTCGCGGCCGGCGCGGCGGTGGCCCTGCTGACGCTGACGGGCTGCGGCGCGGGAAGCGACGGCAACGGTGCCACGGCCACGGTGCCGCGGATGGCGACGGGGAGCCTGGAGCACCTGGCCGGTGAGGTGGGCTGCGCCCCGGACATCCAGACGGACGCCGACGAGATCCGGCAGGCCATCTGCGGGAACGAGGACGGCCGGTTCGTCCTCGCGACGTGCGCCACCGACCGCGGTCAGCGCGAGTGGCTCAACGAGGCCAAGGACTACGGCGGTTTCTACCTCGTCGGGCGCAAGTGGGTCGCGGTCGGCGCCTCGAAGGTGGTGACGGCGCTGCGCGGCCGGCTCGGCGGGACCATGGAGGAGGGGACCTCGCACCACTCGGGGAGCAGTGGCGGTGGGGGGCACGAGGCGCACTCCGGTACCGGGGGCTGACCGCGCGGGTTCCGGGGTCCTCCCGCGCGGGGCGGGAGGACCGGGCGGGAATGGACGAGGCGGGAAAGGCGGGGGCCGGCGGTGGGAATCCACCGCCGGCCCCCGCTCACGCTCACCGGGTCACTTGCAGCGCTTGCCGGTGTTGATGCAGTTGACCATCCGGTTCATCAAGTCCTCGTCGAAGACGTTGATGAAGTCGTCGTGGTCGGTGATCGGCTTGTGCAACTGCTCGGGGAATCCGTCGACGGCGTAGGCGTTGGTCACCTGGCCGTTCTCGACGGTCGGCGTCTGCACGTCGTAGACGAGTCGCATCGTCAGCTGAGGAATCGCCTTGAAGCCGTTCGCGCAGTTGCCGCGCGCGTCGGCGAACGCCATGTGCGTACGGTGGTTGGCGCTGTCGATGTTCTGACCGTCCCAGCAGCTCTGGAATTTGAAGGACCGCACCACGTTGCTGCCGTCGGGGCAGATCGGGTACTTGTCCGTCAGCTGCCGGTTCTCGAATCCGGTGCAGCTCCAGTGCGCGTTGGCGTTCCCCGGGCCGTTGACGAAGGCCTTGGCGTCACCGGTGATGATGCGCAGGAACCGCGGCATCGCGACGACCTTGCCGCGGGGGTTGCCGACGAACTTGATCTGGGCCTGCTGGGCCTGGAGGATCTTGCCGACGTTCCCCTCCTTGCCGCCGCCGTCGTTGTTCGCGTCGAAGTCGCTCGACCCGTCCTGCTGGCGCACCACCGGCCAGAAGTACGTGGACTTGTCGCCCTGGTCGGCGCAGGTGGTCTCGGCGGCCGCGAACGTGTCGTTGTTCGCGAAGGCGTCGTTCGACTGGTTGCCCACGTAGTCGTGCAGGTGGTGGGCGCCGTTCGTGACGCCGGGCGCCGCGATCACGTTGTCGGTGTTGAACTTCTTGTTCTCGTTCACACCGCACGAGGTGGTGAACGTGCCGGAGGAACCGCCGCGCCGGGTACGGACCTTCTGGACGTTCGGCTGGACGGTCGTGATGTCGACGAAGTCGTCGGCCACGGGGCCGTTCCCGGCCTGACCGCCGTTGCCCTGGTTCTGGCCGCCGTTGTCCTGACCGCCGTCGTTTTGGCCCTGGTCCTGGCCGCCGTTCTGACCACCGTCCTGGCCGTCGCCGTTCTGACCGTCCTGACCGCCCTGGCCGTCCGTGGGCTGCGGGTCGGCGGGGCGTCCGGTACAGCCGGCCAGACCGTCCAGGTAGCTCGGAGCGGTGCCGCCGACCCGCCTGAAGTCGATCTTGATACGGCCGATCACCGCGGTCCGCTTGTCCTTCAGCGGTCCGAGGATGGAGTTCTGGACGAAGCTCGCGTCCTGGGCCGCGTCCCGGCGCGTCGAGGCGAGCCGGGCGTAGGCCTCGGTGATCTGCTTGTCCAGGGTCGCCAGCTCCCGGGCGACGCCCGAACGCGCCTTCCACGGGACTCTGGTCAGTTTCTGGCCGATGTCGGGGCAGTCGATGGTGGCCACCTGGGCGGCGGCCGCCTTCGTGTTGTTCTGCGCCGAGTCCTCCTCGTGTGCCGAGGCGTAGAAATTGGCCCAGATCAGCCCGCCCCCACCGAGCGCAAGGGCCGCCGATGCGGCTATGGCCCTGTTGGCCAGCGACGAACGGCGTTTTCTTGTGTTGCGTCCCATGGAACTCCTCTGACTTCCTTGCGGGGCAGTGAGGCGCCCGACAGGAGTGAAGCGGCTCCCATGCATACGGACGTGACGCGTGGGGCGTTCACAAACCCCGGAAGAATCCGAGGAGTTGGCAGGACCGATTCCGCGGAAACGGCCTCGGACCGCGCATTCCCGCTGGTGCCGGTCCTGCCTTCCGGCACTTCTTGAATTCCGTTCAGAATCCGGATCAGCGTCCGTGGTCCAGATAGGCGAGCACCGCGAGCACGCGGCGGTTGTCGTCGTCCGAGACCTCGAGTCCGAGTTTCGCGAAGATGTTGGACGTGTGCTTGGCGATCGCCCGCTCCGTGACCACCAGCCCCGCAGCGATCGCCGCGTTCGAGCGCCCCTGGGCCATGAGTTCGAGCACCTCGATCTCGCGCGGCGTCAGCCGTCCCAGGGGCCGGTCGTCGGCCGCGCGCCGCGACAGCAACTGCTGGATCACCTGCGGGTCCATCGCCGTACCCCCCGACGCCACCCTCCGTACGGCGTCGATGAACTGGTCGGCGTCGAACACCCGGTCCTTGAGCAGATAGCCGACCCCGCCCGCGCCGTCGGCCAGCAGTTCCCGCGCGTACAACTGCTCCACGTGCTGGGACAGGACCAGCACCGGCAGCCCGGTCCTGCGGCGGCGGGCCTCCAGCGCGCACTGCAGCCCCTCGTCGGTGTGCGAGGGCGGCAGCCGTACGTCGACGACCGCGACGTCCGGATCCAGCTCGGCCAGTGCCTTGGTGAGTTCGGGACCGCTCTCGACGGCCGCGGCGATCTCGAAGCCGTACGCCTCCAGCATGCGCACCAGCCCGTCGCGCAGCAGGAAGAGGTCTTCGGCCAGCACAACTCGCAAGGGAACTCCAGGTCACCGTGGTGGGGCCGCCCCGAGAGCGCCGACGGCCAGGACACCGTCGAATCTACCCAGTGGGCGGCCCGCCCCGGACCCGGAGCCCGCCATTTCCCCGACCACTCGGCCGGCCGGCCCCTGGGCCCGTCGGCCCGTCGACCTGTCAGCCCGTCAGCCCGTCGGTCTCTCCGGCCGTGCGGCCGACGTCAGTCCGTGCGGCCGGCGCCGAGCACGGAGCGGGTCAGCCGGAAGTGGGCGGCCAGCAGACGCGGGGCGGACGCGCACGCGGCGACGAGGAGGACGGCGCCCAGGGCCGCCGCGCCGAGGGCGGAGGCCTGCCCGGAGACCGGCACGAAGCCGTACCAGTACCCGATGCCGGTGCCGTCCGTGAAGACCCGCCACAGCCCGAGCGCCAGCGCGAACCCGTCGAACGGGTAGAGGAGCAGCGCGGCGGGCAGCAGCGCGGTGACGAAGCCCACGGTCATGTCGACCGGCAGCCAGCCGAGGTCCCGCCAGGTCGCCGGGTCGCCCAGCAGCCGGAAGCAGCGTTCCCACGGGTTGGCGCCGGCCGGGACCGTCCGGTACACGGACCGGACGCGCACCCCGCACCACCGGTCGGCGAGCTCCCGCCGCCGGTCCGCCCACGCCCGCACCCCGGCCAGGACCCAGGGCGTCGTCACGATCCCCACGCCGATCGGCACGAGCGCGATGGACACGGCGGACAGCACGAACAGGACGGCGGACCCGGTGATCGCGACGACGGCGAGGCCCAGGGAACGCGCCCCGGTCACCACGAGCTCCCGCGCCCGTGCCGCCGCCACCGGCCGCACGCCGGCCCCCGGCGCGGCGGACGCCACCGGCGGCACGGGAGGTGCCCCGGTGCGCGGGACCTCGCGCACCCCGGTACGGGTCTGGTCGCTCATCGTGCTGCTCGTCGTCGTCTCCATGCCCTCAGTCTCACCGCGCGCGTCCGCCCGGTCACTGGGCCGGACCCCCGGGTCAGGGGTGGTGTCAGGTGCACCCGCCCGAGCGGACGCGGCACCTCACGGACCCGGGCGCCCCGCACCTCACAGCCCCAGCACCTCGGCCTCGAGAGCCGGGTCGAGGCCGGAGGCCGGCCGGTCGGGGCGCTGCGGGGCGAGCCCGCCGACGCTCCGCAGCCACTCCCAGGTGTCGGCCACCGTCTCGGCGACGGGACGGCAGCGCAGGCCCTCCCGCACCGCCCGGGAGACGTCCATGCAGTGCACCGCGTCGTGCAGCTCGCTGTCCGGAGGCGTCCACACGGGCAGCTGCGTCCACGGCTCGATCCCGGCGTCGAGCACCACCTGGGGGTCGGTCCAGCGCGGCCGGGCCACCGAACCGGTGACACGGACGCACGCGTCGAGCAGGTCCCCCATCGTCGAGATCCCCTGCGGGCCGACGACGTTGTACGCCCCGCTCGTCCCCCGCTCCGCCGCCCCGAGGATCCACTCGGCGAGGTCGCGGACGTCCACGTACTGGATCGGGAGACCGTGCGGCCCCGGCGCGAGGACCGGGCCGCCGCGGGCCATCCGGGTCAGCCACCAGGGCAGCCGCCCGATGTTCTCGTACGGGCCGAGGATCAGGCCCGACCGCACGAGCAGCGAGCGGTCGGCGCCGAAGGCCGAGACGGCGGCCAGCTCCCCGCCGCGCTTGTCGCGCGCGTAGTCGGTCTGCTCCGCGTCCGCCGACGCCCCCTCCACGACCGGCGCCTCCTCAGTGAAACCGGCCGCCCGCGGCCACGCGTACACCGAGCAGCTCGACACGTACACATGGTGGCGGACCCGGCCGGCGAGCAGCCGCGCCGCGTCCCGCACGGCCCGCGGCGCTCCCGACCAGGTGTCGACGACGACGTCCCACTCGCCCTCGGCGAGCGCCGCGAGCCCGTCGGGAGCGGTGCGGTCGCCGAGCAGCACCCGCGCCCCGGACGGGGGTTCGTGCCGCCCCCGGTGGAAGACGGTCACGTCCCAGCCGCGGCCGAGCGCCGCCTCGACGACGGCACGCCCCACGAACTCCGTACCGCCCAGCATCAGAAGTCTCATGCGTCGATCGTGCACGCGGCGCCCGCCGGACGGAACGCGGATCTGCTGACAGAAGACCGGGGAACCGGACCGTGGCGGGCGCCGCCGCCGTCAGGTGCCCGTCACCGGCGTGTACTTGTAGCCGACCCGCCGCACCGTCTGGATCGCCCCGCGGTGCCGGGTGCCCAGTTTGCGGCGCAGCCGGGCGACATGGACGTCGACGGTCCGCCCGTCGCCGATGTGCCCGTAGCCCCAGACCGTGGTGACCAGCTGGTCGCGGGTGTGCACCCGGTGGGGGTGCGCGACCAGGTGCGCGAGCAGTTCGAACTCCAGATACGTGAGGTCCAGCGGCCGGCCGTCGACCTCGGCGGTGCGCCGCACGGGGTCGACGCGCACGAGCGGCCCCTCACCGGCGCCGTCGTCACGGACGGGGGCGGGGGCGGGGACAGCGGCGGAAGCGGGTACGGAGACGTCGGCGTCGGCGCCGGCGGTGAGAGGAGGGTGCGGGTGCTGGTCGGCGGGGACGAGGACCAGGTAGCCGATCACCGGCGGCCGGCCGGGCAGCACCGGCAGGGCGTGCGGGGGAGCGGGCAGCCAGGTGGTGCCGGGCGGCAGCAGACCGGCGGCGTCCACCGGCTCGTCCCGGTCGACGGCGCGCAGCCGGTGACGTACGGGACCCCGGGACGGGGCGGGCGGTGTGGCCGGGGTGGAGAGGGCACGGGTGTTCGCCATGGGAAGTCAGCTCTTTCACGCGGGAGTCGTCGGTGACCCCGAAGGCCGCGAGCCCGTGGGCGGGGGCGGTCGGGGGACGTACGTCGTGCGCGCCGGCGGAGGGCCGGGGAAGGGCTCGGGCCCGAAAGGGCCTAGAGGACCGGCGCGTTCGTCGCGCGGCAACACACCCGGTCGAAGTCGTGGTGCTGACGGGAGGGCCAGAACGGCTCAAGGTCGTGACGACCCGTCGCGGGGTTCCTCTGGAGGCCGGCCATGCTCCCATTGAAGCAGAAGCCGCCGGGGCGCAGCAGCCTCAGCCGCCGCCTTCTCGTCTGCTGATACGACGACGCCTCTCTCGACGAGCCGTCTCGCGACGAGCCGTCCGTCGTCCAGCCGTCCGTCGTCCAGCCGTCCGGCGTCGGGCCGCTTGCCGGCGGGGCGGCGCGACGAGGGAGGGCGCCCACCGGACCGGTGGGCGCCCTCCCTCGTCGCGTACGGCTGCGTGCCGCCGGGTCAGACCTGGCCGGCCTTCTCCAGGGCGGCGCAGCAGGTGTCGACGAGCAGCCGGGTCACCACGTACGGGTCGACGTTGGCGTTCGGGCGGCGGTCCTCGATGTAGCCCTTGCCGTCCTTCTCCACCTGCCACGGGATGCGGACGGAGGCGCCGCGGTCCGAGACGCCGTAGCTGTACTCGTTCCACGGAGCGGTCTCGTGCAGACCCGTCAGACGGTCGTCGATGCCCGCGCCGTAGTTCTTGACGTGGTCCATCGGCTTCGAGCCCTCGCCCAGCGACTCGCACGCGGTGATGATCGCGTCGTAGCCCTCGCGCATCGCCCTCGTCGAGAAGTTGGTGTGCGCGCCGGCGCCGTTCCAGTCGCCCTTCACCGGCTTGGGGTCCAGGGTCGCGGAGACCTCGAAGTCCTCGGCGGTGCGGTACAGCAGCCAGCGGGCCACCCACAGCTGGTCCGAGACCTCCAGCGGGGCGAGCGGACCGACCTGGAACTCCCACTGGCCGGGCATGACCTCGGCGTTGATGCCGGAGATGCCCAGACCCGCCTTGAGGCAGTTGTCCAGGTGCGCCTCGACGACGTCGCGGCCGAAGATCTCGTCGGCGCCGACACCGCAGTAGTAACCGCCCTGCGCGGCCGGGAAGCCGCCCTCGGGGAAGCCGAGCGGACGGGAGCCCTTGAAGAACGTGTACTCCTGCTCGATGCCGAAGACCGGCTCCTGCGCGCCGAACCGCTCCTCCACCTCGGCCAGCGCGGCACGCGTGTTGGACTCGTGCGGGGTCAGGTCGATGTCGAGGACCTCGCACAGGACGAGGATGTCGTCGCCGCCGCGGATCGGGTCGGGGCAGCTGAAGACCGGCTTGAGCACCCGGTCCGAGGAGTGCCCCTTGGCCTGGTTGGTGGAGGACCCGTCGAAGCCCCAGATCGGCAGTTCGGCGACCGTGGCCCGCTTGTCGGAGTCCCCGAAAATCTTGGTCTTCGAACGGAGCTTGGCCGTCGGCTCGGTGCCGTCGATCCAGATGTACTCAGCCTTGAAGCTCACGGGACACATCCTTCGGGTGGGTCGCTGGGCGCACTGCGGGTGCTCACTGCGGGGGCTGGCGGCGCTACGGCACTGGGGCGTCGCGGTGATGCCCATGAGCGTGTCAACAGGCGGTTTCCCGGTCATTGCCCGCGTGTGAACCCCGTGTTACCCGCGCCGTCCGTGCCCGATGTCACACGAAGTGAGCCGGGAACCGCCGACACGCGCGCGTGTGCGCGGAAGGGCCTCTCGTTTCCCTCCCCTGCTCGTAGGCCACGACCCTGTCGCTGACGTGCTGCAGGAGGCCAGAAGTGATCTTCGTGAGCTCAGCCTCGCCGGAGGCGGAGCCGTCGGCCCACTGGCCGCCGGCGAACACCACGGAGCGGACGGTCATCAGCTGGAGGACGCCGGGGGAGCCGGGCGGCACCGTCGGCAGCCCCGCCTCGGGGGGCGGGTCGAGGGCGACCACCTGGTAGGTCACCGGGTCCGTGACTCCTCTCCCGGCTGAGGCCGGGGGCTTCTCGCTATGCCGGTTTGGCGTCGCGACGGACCAGCCCGGCCCGTAGAACGTTGATGGCTCCCACTGTGTCGGCGTGCGCGTGGTGGCCGCAGGCAACGCAGTGGAACTTTTCCTGTGTGGGCCGGTTCTCCTTGGCGGTGTGCCCGCATTCGGGGCAGGTGCGGGAGGTGTTGCGGGGGTTCACGGCGATCACTTCTCGTCCGGCGCTTTCAGCCTTGGCATGCAGGATCGTCAGGAACACCCCCCATCCGGCGTCGTTGACCGACGTGTTGAGCCCGGCCTTCGCGGCGGCCCCGTTGGGCAGGAACGCGCCCGGCTGATCGGGGTCGGGTTTCGGTGCGGGGGCCTTGCTCATGTTGCGGATCTTGAGGTCTTCGTGCGCGATGAAGTCGTGTGCGCGCAGGAGACCGAGGGCGGTTTTGTGTGCGTGGTCGAGGCGCCGGCGCCGCACCGTGCCGTGCAGTCGGGCGACCTTGTCCACCGCGCGCTGGTGGTTGGCGGTGCGGTCCTTGGCCTTGCATCGTGGGAACCGGGACAGGGCCTGCTGCGCGGCTTCGAGTTTCGCGGCGGCCTTGCGCCCGTGGCGCGGGTTGGGGACGAAATCGCCGTTCGAGTCGGCGAGGAAGTTCGCGATGCCCAGATCGATCCCGGCCACGGATCCGGTCGCGGGCAGCGGTTTAGGCTGGTCCTGTTCGGCGGTCAGCACGACGAACCACTTGCGGCCCTCGCGCTTGACCGAGACGGTCTTGATGTGGCCGGCCACGGCGCGGTGCTGGTTGACCTTCACATGCCCGACGCCCTGGAAGCGGACGCGGGTGGTCGGGTCGTGCGGGGTGGAGTCCCACCGGCAGCCGTCCCCGTCCCTGGGGAAGTCCACCGTGTCGAACCAGCTCACCCCGCGGAAACGCGGATAGCCGGGCGTGTCACCGGACTTGATCCGGCGGAAGAACGCGGCGAACGCCTTGTCGAGACGGCGCAAGGTGGCCTGCTGCGAACTGAACGACCAGCGGCCCTGACACTCCGGGTCGAACGCCCGGATCTCCTTGAGCTGCGCCGACTGGCCGCCGTACTTGACGGTGGTCTTGGAGACGTGCTGGTAGGCGTCGCGGCGTTCCTGCAAAGCCCCGTTGTAGAGGGAGCAGTGATCCCGCAGCATCTCGGACAGCGCCCGCTCCTGGCGGACGGTGGGCCGCAGGAGGAACTTGTACGCACGGATCATCCAGCCCACCCCCTCCGGTCGGGTTCACCTGATCCTACTACACTTGGCGTATGTCACCGCGCTGGGAGCCAGACCCCGATATCCGACGAGGAAATCATGTCATCTTCAACCTCCACGCACACTTGGTGTTCGTCACGAAGTACCGGCGGGAGATCTTCAACGACGAGATGCTGACGCGCTGCGAGGAGATCATGCGGGACGTGTGCGAGAGCTTCGGCGCGGAGTTGCGGGAGTTCAACGGCGAGGGCGATCACGTCCACCTACTCGTGCACTACCCGCCGAAAATCGCCCTGTCCAAGCTCGTCAACAGCCTCAAGGGCGTCAGCTCCCGATACCTGCGTGCGGAGTACACCGGCCGGATCAACCCGATCGCGACGGGATCCGTGTTCTGGTCCCCGTCCTACTTCGCCGGGTCCTGCGGCGGCGCCCCCCTGAGCATCATCAAGGACTACATCGAGAGACAGAAGCGGCCAGCCTGACCCTCACCCCGAAGAGCAGAGATCTCCGGCACTGCGGAGACGCTCGGGGCGGGCGTGGCGGAGCCGGACGCGCCGTTCGCGTCCGACAGCGCGGAGGCCGAGGCGGCCGACGGGGAGGGCGCGGACGCCGTGCCGCCGTCGTCGTCCCCGCCGCCCGCGTACAGGACGGCTCCCGCGGCGACGGCCGCGACCAGGACGGCACCCGCCGCGCTCCCGGCCGCGATCCGCGTTCTGCGTCTCCGCCGGATCCGCTCCCGCTCCTGAGTCCACTGCCCGAACGGGTCGGGCACCTGTCCCGCCGGGCCGGGCGCACCGTACGGCATTCCTTGATCATTGAGGGTCACGGCGGCGGAGGGTAGCAGGGCGGGACCCCGGAAAGCCCGCGACCGGACGAACAGCCCCTACCGGGACAGAGCGTCGCGGACCGCCTCCTCCGTGCGGGCCACCACGGCACTTCCGTCGTCCGCGGTGATGATGGGCCGCTGGATCAGCGAGGGGTGCTCGGCGAGCGCCCGCACCCACCGGTCGCGCGAACCGGCGTCCCTGGGCCACTCCTCGAGGCCGAGCTCCGCGGCGGCGGGCTCCTTGGTGCGGGTGATGTCCCAGGGCTCCAGACCGAGACGCTCCAGCACGTCCCGGATCTCGTCCTCGCCGGGCACGTCCTCCAGGTAGTGGCGCACCGTGTATGCGGCGCCTTCCTCGTCCAGCAGTCCGAGGGCGCCGCGGCACTTCGAACAGGCCGGGTTGATCCAGATCTCCATGGCGCACACGGTACGCGCCGACGGTGCCCGCAGTGGCGGGCGGCGGTCGGGCGAGGCCCCCGGCGGGGGAGGGGGACGACCGGCTGTGTTCGATTTTCTGTCACCTCACCCGCCTCATCCGAATCGCATGTGACAGCAGCTCAAAAACCGCTCTGTGCTGGGACTTTCATGACGTGTCCGGGTTCCCCGGTTGTCAGTGGCGGGCAGTAGACTGATAGCAGTGTTCGAGGGATTCGCCGGGGGGTCCGGACGGTTCCCTGACCGCGACAGGAGGATGCCCGTGCCCGCTGCCGCACTGAAGCCGAAGCCCACCCGGTCCACGACCGGGAGGCCCGCCCTGCTCGACCTGCCGTACGAGCCCGTGCGCAAGCGTCCGCTGCCCGCGGGCCGCCCGCGCGAGTGGTACGTCACGCACAACCGCCGCCTCAAGGCCATGCGCCTGGCCATCGCCCTGCTCGACTCCGGTGTCTACGCGCCCGGCCAGGCGGGGAACGAGAGGATCCACGCCGCCGCGCGGCTCATCGGCGTGCACCCGCCGTCGGACACCACCTGCCACATGGTCCGTGCCCTGATGCGCTACTGCCGCTGACCGCGTCACGGAACGCCGGGTGCCCCGCGCGGGGCACCCGGCGTCGCCGTCACCGCGTCCTACCGGGCCGTCAGTTCCCGCTCCAGCGGCGTCCGGAAGCGCGGCACCACCCGGGTCGGCCCGAGCCACGACCGCAGCCGGTCCGCCTCCGCCGCGATCGCCGCCGACGCCTCGGCGCCCACCCCGTCGGCGTCCAGCAGCCGCCACTCGATCTCCCCGTCGGCCCGCTGGGCCCAGCCGCCGACCACCCGGCCGTCCCACCACACCGTCGGCCCGACGTTCCCGCTCCCGTCGAAGAGCGCGGGCCGCAGCGACGGCGCGAGGTACCAGTCACGCGCCTGCCAGCCCATCGCCGTCGGATCGAGCCCGGGAAGCAACGCGGCCCACGGCTCCACCGGCCCGTCGACCGGGTCCGGATCGTCGGCCGTCACGTACCCGCTCTCCCCGCCGTCGAGGGACACGGCCACCGCGCCGATCGCCGCCAGCGCCCGCCGTACGTCCGTGACCCGCCACCCCGTCCACCACTTCAGGTCTGCCTCGGTCGCCGGCCCGCACGCCGCGAGCCAGCGCCGCAGCAGCTCCGCCTGCGCCCCGGCGGCCGGCAGTTCGGGGTGCGGCGGGGCGACGGCCCAGCGGAACTGGCTCGACGTCCACGAGCCCAGCGGACGCCCCCGCACCACCCGCCCCTCGACGCCCAGCACCCGCATCAGCCGGGACGACACGGTCTGCGGGCTCTCGTAGCTCTTGCCCGCCCCGTACGTGAACCGCTCCCGCAACCGGGGCTCGTCCCGGACGAGGTCGGTCGTCGTGGCCTGCCCGCGCCGGGCGAGGGCGGCGAGCGCCGACGCCTCGACCTCCGCGAGCCACGCCTCGGTCAGCCGCCCGCCGCTGCCGGTGACCAGGTCCTTGACCAGTCCGGCGCGGGCCTTCGCGGCGAGGGCGGCACCGGTGGAGGCGTGCACCACGGCGGCCAGCTCGGTGGGGAACACGAACACGGTGTGCCGCATCCCGTGCATCCGGACCAGCGTCCGGTCCTCGTACAGCGCGCGCTCCACCTCCGCGACGGTCGTCCCGGCATCGGCGAGCCGCGCGCCCACCGCCAGGTACACCGTCGACGGATCGGTGCCGTGCAGTGCGACCAGCGAACGGGCGACGTCCTCCGGGCCCGCCGCCCGCGCCGTTCCCGCGAGCCGCTGACGCAGCGCGAGTCTGGCCCGCCGCTCCGCCACCCCGATGTGCCGCCGTGCCGTCCCGCCCGTGCCTCCCACATGACCTCCGTCCCGCCGGGCCCGTACGCGCCCGTGCCGTCCTGCCGCGTCCCGGCCATCCTCGCGGACGTACGTCCGGGGATCACGGGTTCGGCCTTTTCGGGACTACGGTGCTGCGCCCGGGACCACGGTCCTGCGCCCGGGACTACGGTCCTGCGCCCGGGACCACGGGCCCGGTGCGCCGGGAGCACGCGTCGCTCCCGGGATCACAGTCCCGGAGCGCCCCAGATCGGGAACCATCGGCCGAGGTCCTGCTCGATCCTCAGTTCCTCGCCGAGCGCGGCCCTGACCTGGAGTTCGAGCGCGCTGTCCCGCCGCTGCCCCGTGCCGCCGGCCACCGGGGCGAAGGGGTAGAAGGTCCCGCGCTTGTACAGGTAGACGAGCCCGAGCCGCCGCCCGTCCCCGGCGCCACGGTCGCGAGCGTCGTGGAAGCCGACCACGGAGCAGAGCAGCTGCGGTCCGAAGCCGCTGCCCTCCAGGGTGCTGTTGACCGCGTGCAGGTCGCTCACCAGCGCCGGAAGGGCGTCGGGCGTCCGCCGGGAGACGAGCCACGAGTACCCGTACTCGTCCCGGACCGGCTCGACCGGCGGGCCGCCCCCGCGCGCGGTGTCCGCGTCGAGCAGGGCCCGCACCTCCTCGTACACCTCGGTGAACGCCGCGCCCTCGGCGGTCGCGCAGCAGACCGCGCCGGTGCCGGTCGGCGTCAGCCCGACGGCGGCCTCCAGCGTCACCGCCGCCGACGGCAGCCCGAAGAGCCGGTCGAGGTCGGGCGCCACGGGTCGCGTACGGCCGAGCAGCGTGTCCCAGAACCCCATGCTCAGCCCGCCTCCCCGGGCGCAGGCGCCTCACCCAGCTCGGCGGAGATGCGGCCCAGCTGGTCGAGCCGCTGCTCCAGCGTCGGGTGGGTGGACAGGAACCGCCGCAGACCGGGCGCGGCCGTCGCACCCAGGGCGGGCGTGAAGTAGAAGGCGTTGAAGGCCTGCGCCGTCCGCAGGTCCTTCGTGGGGATCCGGGCGATGTCCCCGGTGAGCTTCGTCAGCGCCGACGCGAGCGCCGAGGGCCGTCCGGTGAGCGTGGCGGCCGCCCGGTCGGCGGCCAGCTCCCGGTACCGGGACAGCGCCCGGATGAGTACGAAACTGATCGCGTACACGGCGGCGGAGACGGCCATGACGAGCATGAACACGGCCATCGTGTTCTGGTCCTTCCTGCCGCGCCCGCCGAAGAGCTGCGAGTAGAACGCGAACCGGACGATCAGCCCCGCGATCACCCCGAGGAACGAGGCCACGGTGATCACCGCGACGTCCTTGTGCGCCACGTGCGACAGCTCGTGCGCGAGGACCCCCTCCAGTTCGTCCGGCTCCAGCCGGCGCAGCAGGCCCTCCGTCACGCACACCACGGCGTGATCCGGGTTCCGCCCGGTCGCGAACGCGTTCGGCATGTCCAGGGCGGAGACCGCGACCAGCGGTTTCGGCATGTCGGCGACCGCGCACAGCCGGTCGACCACCCCGTGCAGCCGCGGGTACTCCTCGCGCTCCACGAGCCGCCCGTGCATCGCGTACAGCGCGATCCGGTCGGAGAACCAGTACTGCGCCCCCAGCAGTGCCACCGCGATCACCACGACCAGCACCCAGGACTTCAGCAACACGATCAACGCGGCCATGAAGGCCACGTACAACAGCCCGAGCAGGAACAGCGTGACCGTCATCCGCACGGTCAGGCGCCGGTCGCTCCGGAAGCGGCTTCGCATCTCGTACCACCCCGCACCTGCGACGAAGGCCCCCGTCCCACCCCCATTGTGCTCCGGACGGCGGGGTTCGGGGACGACCGGACGACCGGTGTTCCGGGGCGGCGGCGTTCCCGGACGGACGGCGGCGTCCCCGGAACACGCCGGAGCCCCGGCACCGTCCCCGGACGGTGCCGGGGCTCCGGCGTCGGTGAGCGGACGCCTCGAAGACGCCGGGCTCCCTAGAGGTCGAAGTAGAGCTCGAACTCGTGCGGGTGGGGGCGGAGCTGGATCGGGGCGATCTCGTTGGTTCGCTTGTAGTCGATCCAGGTCTCGATCAGGTCGGAGGTGAAGACACCGCCGGCCTGGAGGTACTCGTTGTCCTGCTCCAGGGCGTCGAGGACGGCCGGCAGCGAGGTCGGGACCTGGGCGACGCCCGCGTGCTCCTCGGGGGCGAGCTCGTAGAGGTCCTTGTCGATCGGCTCGGCCGGCTCGATCTTGTTCTTGACGCCGTCGAGACCCGCGAGGAGCAGCGCCGAGAACGCCAGGTACGGGTTGGAGGACGGGTCCGGGGCGCGGAACTCGACGCGCTTGGCCTTCGGGTTCGAGCCGGTGATCGGGATGCGCATGGCCGCGGAGCGGTTGCGCTGCGAGTACACCAGGTTGACCGGGGCCTCGAAGCCGGGGACCAGGCGGTGGTACGAGTTCACCGTCGGGTTGGTGAAGGCGAGGAGGGAGGGGGCGTGCTTGAGGATGCCGCCGATGTAGTAGCGGGCGGTGTCCGACAGGCCGGCGTAGCCCTGCTCGTCGTAGAACAGCGGGTCGCCACCGGTCCACAGGGACTGGTGGACGTGCATGCCCGAGCCGTTGTCACCGAAGATCGGCTTCGGCATGAAGGTCGCGGTCTTGCCGTTGCGCCAGGCGACGTTCTTCACGATGTACTTGAAGAGCATCAGGTCGTCGGCCGCGGCGAGCAGCGTGTTGAACTTGTAGTTGATCTCGGCCTGGCCGGCGGTGCCCACCTCGTGGTGCTGGCGCTCGACCTGCAGGCCGGCGGCGTCCAGCTCCAGGGAGATCTCCGCGCGCAGGTCGGCGAAGTGGTCGACCGGCGGGGCCGGGAAGTAACCGCCCTTGTAGCGGACCTTGTACCCGCGGTTGCCCTCCAGGGCGCCCGTGTTCCAGGCACCGGCCTCGGAGTCGATCTCGTAGACCGAGCGGTTCGCGGTGGTCTCGAAGCGGACCGAGTCGAACACGTAGAACTCGGCCTCGGGGCCGAAGTACGCGGTGTCGGCGATGCCCGTGGAGGTCAGGTAGGCCTCCGCCTTCTTCGCCACGTTGCGCGGGTCGCGGGAGTACTGCTCGCCCGTGATCGGGTCGTGGATGAAGAAGTTGATGTTGACCGTCTTGTCGCGGCGGAAGGGGTCGACGCGCGCGGTGGACAGGTCGGCGCGGAGCGCCATGTCGGACTCGTGGATGGCCTGGAAGCCGCGGATGGAGGAGCCGTCGAACGCGAGCTCCTCGGTCGGGTCGAAGACCGAGGCCGGCACCGTGAAGTGCTGCATCACGCCCGGCAGGTCGCAGAAGCGGACGTCGATGAACTTGACGTCCTCGTCCGCGATGAACTTCTTGGCCTCGTCGGCGTTCTGGAACATCCAGCTCCTCCTACTCCCGCTCACTGCTGACCGGGGTGGTAGTTCGTTCGTGCGGCCAGTGCGGTGGCACACGCTCGTCCCGACCCTAAGGAAGGGGCGTTTCTCCAGCATGACCCATTTGTTTCGTGGAAGTTAACCGGGCGGGGTGCCGGCGGGGTGCCCAGACCCGGTCGGCCAACGTGCCGGGGCCCCGTGGACGGCGGATCGCGGGACCCGCCCGGCCCCGTACGAAACGGGTCGCAGTACCGTGGAGCGGTGGACAACAGGCAAGCAATCGGATCGTGGCTCTCCGGGCCCCGCGCGGCCGCGGAAGAGGCGGGCGCGGACTTCGGCTACCGGGGCGAGCAGCTCGGTCTGCCGGAACAGGGACCGGGCTCCCTCGCCCGTCCGGGCCGCCGCCTCGGCGCCCTCGCCGTCGACTGGGCCCTGTGCACGCTGATCGCATACGAGCTGATCACCGATGGTTACGGCCAGGCGACGGGGAACTGGGCGCTGCTCCTCTTCTTCGCCCTCGGGGTGCTGACCGTCGGCACGGTCGGCTTCACCCCGGGCAAGCGGCTGTTCGGGCTGCGGGTCGTCTCCGAGAACGGCGGCGCGGCGAACCCGCTGCGGGTCCTGCTGCGCACGGCCCTGCTGTGCGTCGCGCTGCCCGCGCTGATCTGGGACCGCGACGGCCGCGGCCTGCACGACCGTCTCGCCCGCACCGTCGAGGTGCGCGGCTGACGTTCCCGCCGCACGGCGCCGACGAACCTCCGCACGCCGGACGACGGGCCGCCGCACGGCGCTCATGACGAAGGGGGCGCCCGGAACCGACCGGTTCCGGGCGCCCCCTCCACGTACATGTAGGAGCGGCGGGCTCGCGGGCCTACCGCCCGCGCGGCATCCGCATGCCCTTGGGCATCGGGCCCTTCGGCAGCGGCATGTTCTTCATCAGGTCGCCCATCGCGCGCAGCCGGTCGTTGGTCGCGGTGACCTGCGGGCCGGTGAGGACGCGCGGGAACTTCAGGAGCGTCGTACGGAGCTTCTTCAGCTCCACCTGACCCTCGCCGTTGCCCACGAGCACGTCGTGCACCGGGACGTCCGAGACGATCCGCGCCATCTTGCGCTTCTCCGCGGCCAGCAGGCTCTTCACCCGGTTCGGGTTGCCCTCGGCGACCAGCACGATCCCGGCCTTGCCGACGGCCCGGTGCACCACGTCCTGGCTGCGGTTCATCGCCACCGCCGGAGTCGTCGTCCAGCCGCGGCCGATGTTGTCGAGCACCGCCGCCGCAGCGCCCGGCTGTCCCTCCATCTGCCCGAACGCGGCACGCTCGGCCCTGCGCCCGAAAACGATCGCCGTCGCGAGGAAGGCGAGCAGAAGGCCGAGAATGCCGAGATAGACCGGGTGGCCGATCAAGAAGCCGATCGCGAGGAAGACACCAAGGGTGACGATTCCGACAGCCGCGAGTACAAGACCGATCCTGGGATCGGCCTTGCGGGTCATCTTGTAAGTCAGGGCGATCTGCTTGAGTCGCCCGGGGTTCGCAGCGTCCGCTGCGGTTTCCTTCCTCGCCATGGGACCGAGTCTACGTGGCCCGCCGGGCGCCGACGACGGCAGTGCCGCGCGCACCCGTCCGGGGGAGGGCCGGGCCGGCCGGCGCGGCGGTCACGACAGCAGCGCGGGCCGTCCGGTCTCCTCCAGGACGCGCTGCGCCTCGAACCGGTCCTTGGCCCGGCGGCGGTCCTCCAGGACGGAGGTCCAGGCGTTGCGTCGGGCGGTGCGCTGGCCGCCGCTCAGGAGCAGCGACTCGACGGCGCGCAGTGCGTCGGTGAACGACGGAATCGCGGTGGCGTGGACGGGCGCGGCCTGCATGGCGGAGGTCCCCCTCGGGAGCGGACTGGGATGAGCGTGCACGTGGCGTGAGAACAGGCTCACTGATTGGTGTTACCAGGGCGTGACCGGGCGGTCAAACGCGGGTGAAGCCCGGATGCGCACGTGCGAACGCCGACGCGGCCCCGACGAACGCCCCCATCAGCGGGGACGGTCGGGACCGCGTCGTCTCGGCCATTACTCGGCAGTAGCCTCTTGTGCGCAGATTCACACGCGCTCGGAGGCCGTGGGGGCGGCCGCCATGGGCCGGATGCCCGGCCCGAGCCCCCGGCGGGTGCTCAGACGGCCTGGGAGGCGGCCTGGAGCGGGGCGTCCGTCCCGCGCGACTCCATGGCCATCCGGTACAGCCGTCCGGCCCGGTACGAGGAGCGGACCAGCGGGCCCGACATGACGCCGGAGAAGCCGATCTGCTCGGCCTCCTCCTTCAGCTCCACGAACTCCTGCGGCTTCACCCAGCGCTCCACCGGGTGGTGGCGCACCGAGGGCCGCAGGTACTGCGTGATGGTGACCAGCTCGCAGCCGGCCTCGTGCAGCTGCCGCAGGGCCTCGCTGATCTCCTCGCGGGTCTCGCCCATGCCGAGGATCAGGTTCGACTTGGTGACCAGGCCGTAGTCGCGGGCGTCGGTGATCACCTTGAGCGAGCGCTCGTAGCGGAAGCCGGGGCGGATCCGCTTGAAGATGCGGGGGACCGTCTCGACATTGTGCGCGAAGACCTCGGGACGCGAGGAGAAGACCTCGGCCAGCTGCTCGGGGACGGCGTTGAAGTCGGGGGCGAGCAGCTCGACCTTGGTGCGGCCGTCCGCGCGGTCCGCGGTCTGCGCGTGGATCTGGCGGACCGTCTCCGCGTACAGCCAGGCGCCGCCGTCCTCCAGGTCGTCGCGGGCGACGCCGGTGATGGTGGCGTAGTTCAGGTCCATGGTGACCACGGACTCGCCGACGCGGCGCGGCTCGTCACGGTCCAGCGCCTCGGGCCTGCCGGTGTCGATCTGGCAGAAGTCGCAGCGCCGGGTGCACTGGTCGCCGCCGATGAGGAAGGTGGCCTCGCGGTCCTCCCAGCACTCGTAGATGTTGGGACAGCCGGCCTCCTGGCAGACCGTGTGCAGGCCCTCGCTCTTCACGAGGTTCTGCATCTTCGTGTACTCGGGACCCATTTTCGCCCGGGTCTTGATCCACTCGGGCTTGCGCTCGATGGGGGTCTGGCTGTTGCGGACCTCCAGGCGCAGCATCTTGCGTCCGTCGGGTGCGACTGCGGACACGTCCGGCTCCCTACAGCTTCGATTCGTCGGCGTACACCAGCGTACGCCTGTGCGGATGCGGGCTCTTCCCGTGGGCGGCCTTCGAGAGCGGGGACGCCCCGGCACTCAGGCGCCGGACGGGGCGGCGATCTCCCTGGGCTTCAGGTCGGCGTTCTCCAGGACGTCCCGCAGGTGCTTCTCGGCCACCGGGAGAACCTCGGCGATGCTGATGTCGCGGCCCAGCTCGTAGGCGAGAGAGGTCACGCCCGCGTCACGGATGCCGCAGGGAATGATCTTGTCGAAGCTCGAGGTGTCGGGGTTCACGTTGAGCGCGAAGCCGTGCATGGTGACGCCCTTGGCCACCCGGATGCCCACGGCGCAGATCTTGCGGTCCTCGCGGCGCTGGCCGGCGTTCGAGGGCGCGTACTCGGGGCCGTTAAGCCGGGGGTCGAACTCGTCGTCGGTGAGCCGGGGGTCGAAGTCGAGGGAGAGTCCGCCGAGCGCGGGCCGCCGCTCGAGGGGGTCGCCCAGGACCCAGACGCCGGCCCGGCCCTCGACCCGCGAGGTCTCGACGCCGAACTCGGCGCAGACGCCGATCATCGCGTCCTCCAGGCGCCGCAGGTGCGCGACCACGTCCACCGGGCGGGGCAGCTTCTGGATCGGGTAGCCGACGAGCTGGCCCGGACCGTGCCAGGTGATCTTCCCGCCGCGGTCCACGTCCACCACCGGGGTGCCGTCCAGCGGGCGCTCCTCGGGTGCGGTGCGCCGGCCCGCGGTGTACACCGGCGGGTGCTCCAGCAGCAGACAGGTGTCCGGGAGCTCGTCGGCGAAGCGGGCGGCGTGCACCCGGCGCTGCTCGTCCCAGGCCTCCTGGTACTCGACCGCCTCCGTACCGAACCCCATTCGGACGAACCGGAACTCACCCACGGCAAGCGCCTCCTCCACGTTCACGCTGCGTCTTTCGCGCCTCCGCCACTGTACGCGCGGCGGAAAAGCGTCAGCTCCGGGGCCAATCCTCACACGATCGGATGAATGCATGCCGAAAGGTGCGATCAGGTGTTTACAGAGGGCTACGTTCGCCCCGTTCACAAGGCCAAAAGGGCTGCTCACAGGCAAGCCGGGTCGCCGCGCGGCTCCGAGGCCGCCGGGGGACCCGTAGGCAGGAGACCGCACCGCAGATGACGGAACGACCCGCGCAGCGCACCCCCAACCGACAGCTCGCCGCGCTCATCGCAGAAGCGGGGTTCTCCAACGCCGGTCTCGCCCGTCGCGTGGACCAGCTCGGCCTCGAACACGGCCTCGATCTCAGATACGACAAGACGTCGGTCACCCGCTGGCTGCGCGGCCAGCAGCCCCGGGGCACCACGCCCGCCCTGATCGCCGAGGTCTTCACCCGCAGGCTCGGCCGCCGGCTCTCCGCGCAGGACCTCGGGCTGGACGCGTGCGCCCCGGTCTACGCGGGCCTGGAGTTCGCCGCCACGCCCGAGGAGGCCGTGGACATCGTCAGCGGCCTGTGGCGCAAGGACTCCGGCAGCCACGCGGAGCTGCGCAAGATCGCCTTCACCCCGGCCGGACTCGTGGTGCCCAGCCGGGACTGGCTGATCGGCCGGGCCGACGACCGGGTGGGCCGCGGCGACCCGGCCCCGGCGGGCGCCCGGCGCGTCCCCGCCCAGGCGCGGCCCGTCGCCCGCCTCCCGCTGCTCCCCGCCGGCCCGGCAGCGCCCCCGGTCCCCGGCAGGCGCGCCCGGACGGAGCGCGGCCCCGGCCAGAAGGTCACCGGTGGCGACATCGCCGCGCTGCGCTCCGTGGGCGAGCTGTTCCGCGCCCTCGACCACGCCTACGGCGGCGGGCACGCCCGGCAGGCCCTCGTGCGCTACCTGGAGCACGAGGCCGAGCCGATGCTGCGCGGCGTCTACGGCGAGCAGACCGGCCGCCGGCTGTTCGCCGCGGCCGCCGACCTGACCCGGCTCGCCGGCTGGACCTCGTACGACATCGGCGCGCACGGACTGGCCCAGCGGTACTTCGTGCAGGCGCTGCGGCTCTCGCAGGCGGCCGGCGACCGGGCGTACGGGGCGTACGTGCTGGTGACGATGAGCAGGCAGGCCGTCTACCTCGGCCACGGGCGGGAGGCCGTCCAGCTCGCCCGGGTCGCCCAGCAGGGCGTCGGCTCGGCGGCGCCGCCCGTCGTGCAGGCGCTGCTGCACTCGGCGGAGGCGCGCGGGCACGGCCTGCTCGGGGAGGTTCGGGCGTGCACGGCCTCGATGGCGCGGGCCGAGCGCGCGCTGGAGACGGCCCGGCCCGGGGACGACGTCCCGCACTGGGTGCGCTTCTTCGACGAGGCACAGCTCGCCGACGAGTTCGGGCACTGCCACCGCGACCTCCAGCAGTACCGGGCCGCCGCCCAGCACGCCGAGAGATCCCTGCAGCTGCGGCCCCACGGGTACGCGCGCAGCAGGCTCTTCTGCCGCATGGTGCTGGCCGTGGCGCGGCTCGGGCTCGGGGAGCTCGACCTCGCCTGCCAGCTGGCCGCGGAGTCGGCCGGACAGGCCCTGGAGATGCGGTCGGTCCGGGCGGTCGAGTACGTGCGCGACTTCGAGCGCCGGCTGGAGCCGTACCGGGACGCCGCGCCCGCCCGGGGCTACCGGGAGCGGGTCGCGGCGCTGGGGTGACCCCCGGGTCCCGCCGTCAGGCGGCCGTCCCGAGGGTCTTCGGCAAGGGGGCGCGGCGGACGCCCAGATCGGCGAGGAGGGCGTGGGCGGCCCTGCGGCCCGAGTGCAGGGCGCCCTGGACGGTGCTGGTGTCCCGGTGGTCACCGCAGACGTACAGGCCCGCCAGGATGCGTACGGGGCGGCGCAGGTCGTGCGGGGCGGGCATCGCCGGGACCGCCTCGGGGTCGTGGTGGACCGCGAGGAGCTCCCAGCGGCTCGTCGGCGTCCCGTAGAGGTGGGCCAGCTGGGCGCGGACGGCGGCGTCCAGCCGGCCCGCGTCCGGGGCGGCGCCCAGCACCGTCGACGAGACGAGGGACCGGCCCGCGGGCGCCCGCGTCGGATCGACCTCGCTGATGACCGCGGTGTGGTTCACCGGCCCCGTGCGGTCGGCGTCGAGGAGCAGGGCGGGCTCCCTCAACGGCGGTTCGTCGGTGGTGTGGTGCAGAACCGTCACCGGGTGGAAGCCCGGTACGCGCAGCCCCGGCAGCAACTCGGCGGCGGCGCGCGCCCCGGTCGCCAGCAGGACCGCCCGGCACCGGAGTTCGCCGTGCTCGCGGGTGGTCACCGAGGTGGTGGAGACGGCGGTGACCCGGACGCCGGTGTGGACGGTGCCCGGCGGGAGACCGGCCGCGAGGAGTTCGGGCAGCGCGTCCGAGCCGCCCTCGGGCAGACACAGACGGCCCGTCATGAAGGCGTGCAGCGCCAGGTCGGCGCAGCGGCTGGACGTCCCCGGCGAGGGATCGCACAGGAGCGCGGCGACCAGCGGGCGCAGGAAGCCCTCGACCGTACGCGCCGGGAGACCGCGGACGGACGGGGCCCGGCCGGCCGGGACGTCCGGGCCGGCCATGAGGCGGCCCGGCGGGGCGGCGGCGATCCGGGCGAGGGCGGCGTTCAGCCGGGCCCGGTCGGCGGAGGTGCCGAGCGGGCCGGGGCGGTGGGCGGCGCCGTCGGTCTCCGCCGGCCTGGGGCGGCGCGCGGCGCGCTGGGCGAGCTGGGGACGAGGGGCGCTCGCCAGGGCGCGTACGACGGTGAGTGCGCCCCTGGCGCGCCGGGGGGCGACCGGCTCGCCCGCCCGGTGGTGCACGCCGTCGGCGCACAGCAGGACACCCGGGGAGAACGGCCGCAGCACGAGGGCGTCCAGGCCCGGTGTGCTCCGCAGCCCGGGATACGCGGTGGACAGCAGCCGGCCCGCCCGGTCCAGCCGGAAGCCGTCCACCTTCTCCGTCGACATGCGCCCGCCGACACCGGAGGCGGCCTCCAGTACGACGGTGGTGAGACCCGCCCTGGTCAGATGGTGGGCGGCGGCGAGCCCGGCGGCCCCGGCGCCCACGACGACGACGTCCGCGGCGGTCGTATCCCCCGCGATTTCCGTGACGCCCGTGACGCCGGTGGCTTCCGTGATCCCTGGGACGTCCGTGACGTCTGTGACCCCACCGGCGTCCGTGACGTCGGTGACGGCTGCGGTGTCCGCTTGGCGTGCGTGCTCCGGCACGTGCCCCTCCTCGAGGTTGCGCGGCTGCTGGGGACGTCATGCCCCCAACAGGCCTCAGGAATACCCGAGTTCGGGGCGACCGTAGGGGGCGCGACGGCGTGGGAACGTCGCGCGAGGGGCTCACACGGGGGCGCCCCGACGCACTTTGCCGGTCAGCCCAGTGCCGCCCGCAGCGCGTCGTCGATGCCGGGGAACGCGAACGCGAACCCGGAGTCGAGGAGCCGGGCGGGCAGCACCCGCTGACTGCCCAGGATGTCGCCGGACATCTCGCCCAGCGCGAGACGCAGCAGCGGAGCGGGCGCCGTGAACAGGGTGGGCCGGTGCAGCACCCGCCCCATCGCCTCGGTCACCTCCCGGTTGGTGCGCGGCTCGGGCGCCGTCAGGTTCACGGGACCCGACAGCGTCCCGGTGTCGAGGAGGTGCCGGAGCGCGGCGACCTCGTCGTGCAGCGCGATGAAGCTCCAGTACTGCCGGCCGTCCCCGAGACGGCCGCCGAGACCGGCCCTGAACAGCGGGAACAGCTTCCCCCACGCCCCGCCGCCGCGGGCCACCACCAGCCCCGTACGGGCCAGCACGGTACGGACACCGGCCTCACGGGCAGGCTCCGTCGCCTCCTCCCACTCCACGCAGACCCCCGGCAGGAAGCCGTCGCCGGGCGGCGCCGACTCGTCCACGGCACGGTCGCCCGTGTCGCCGTAGAAGCCGATCGCGCTGCCGTTGACGAAGACCCGCGGGGGCGTGTCGAGGGCGGCGACGGCCTCGGCGAGCGTCACCGTGCCGTCCACCCGGCTCAGCCGGATCCGCTCCTTGTACGCGTCCGTCCAGGGCCGGGAGGCGATCCCGGCGCCCGCGAGGTTGACCACCGCGGCGCAGCCGGCGAGCCCGGCCGCGTCGATCCGCCGCTGAGCCGGATCCCAGCGGACCTCGCCCGGACCGCGCGGCGGCCTGCGCACCAGCCGCACCACCTCGTGACCGTCCGCGGTCAGTGAGCGGGCCAGCGCCGAGCCGATCAGACCGGACGCGCCGGCGATCGCGACGCGGGAACCCGGTGCGAGCCGTGAGTCGTTCATGCGCCCATCCTGCCCGCAGGACCCGGAAAAATCGCGAACGGCGCCCGGTGACCCCGTCGTACAGTGATCCGCATGCCCGTACCGCACATACGCCTCGCGACCGCCGACGACGAGGAGGCGCTCGGCCGCCTCGACCGCGCCACCTGGTCCCCGCTGCACGCGGTCCAGCCGCGCCCCCGGCAGCCGTACGACCTCTTCTTCAGCGGGAGCTGCGGACCCCGGGACCACCTGGTCGCCGAGCTCGGCGGGGAGATCGTCGGATACCTCCGGCTGGGTTTCCCCACCCCGCTCGCCTGCAACACCCACGTCCGGCAGATCCAGGGCCTCGCCGTCGCCGACGCGGCGCGCGGCGCGGGGGTGGGGCGGGCGCTGCTGCGCGCCGCGCAGGACGAGGCCCGGCGGCTGGGCGCCCGGCGGATCTCGCTGCGCGTCCTCGGCCACAACACCCCGGCGCGCACGCTGTACGAGTCCGAGGGGTTCGTCGTCGACGGCGTGCTGCCCGAGGAGTTCCTGCTGGACGGCCGCTACGTCGACGACATCCTGATGGGCCGCTTCCTCTGACCCGGCGGGCCGGGCTCAGCCGGTGACGAGGCGGCCCGTGTCCACCGGCGTCGTGGACAGGGCCGCGCGCCGGGCGTCGCCCGCCACCTCGTCCGCCGTCAGGGCGTACCCCGTCTCGTCGTCCGTGGTGGAACGGGCGAAGACGACGCCGTACACCTCCCCGCCGGTGGTGAGCAGCGGCCCGCCGGAGTTGCCGGGGCGGACGGTGGAACGGATGGCGTAGATGTCGCGGGTGACGACCTGGGTGTTGTAGATGTTGCGCCCCGTCGCCCGGATGCGCTGCGCCACGGTGGCCGCCTGCAGGTCCAGGCCGCCGTCCTGCGGATAGCCGGCGACGACGGCGGAGTCGCCCCGGGAGGCGTCGCCGTCGAAGCGCAGCACCGGGGCGCGCAGGTCCGGCACGTACAGGACGGCGACGTCCTTGCGCGGGTCGAAGAACACCACGGTCGCCTCGTACACGCGTCCCACACCGCCGACGCGCACGGTGGGCTCGTCGATGCCGGCCACCACATGGGCGTTGGTCATCACGTGCCGGGTGCTGTAGACGAAGCCGCTGCCCTCGCGCCCCTCACTGCCCGCGGTGCCCTCGACCTTGACGGTGCTCAGCCTGGCCGCGTTCGCCGCGGCCGGGGTGACGCTGTCCCCCGACGGCCTGGCGACGCCCGTGGCGGGCTCGCTCTCGAACGGGTTGAACACCTGGGGGAAACCGGCCTCGGCGAGCTCCGAGGTGGCCCGCGAGAACCACGCCGGCGTGGTGTCCGGCATCGCGTCCTGCACCGCGCCCAGCAGCGCCGAGTCGCGGATCGAGCGGGTGACCGGCGGGGACGAGGACGTGCCGACGACGCTCGCCGCCACCCAGGCCACCAGCAGCACGGCGACCGTGTTCGCCGCGGCCCCGCCCGCCCCGTCCGCCACCCGCAGCGCCCCGCGGTCCAGCTCGCGGCGCAGCCGCAGCCCGAGGCGGCCCGCCAGCTCGTGCCCGATCCCGGCGGGCACCAGCAGCGTCAGCACCGCCGTCACCGTCGCCGCCGACGTGCCCGCCGTCACCAGGTCCATCACCCACGGCAGCGCCCAGACGCCGAGCGTGGCACCGCCCACGAAACCGGCCAGGGAGACGCAGCCGGCGACCAGCCCGCGCCGGTAGCCGGACGCCGCGTAGCCGAGGATCACCAGCAGCAACAGGAGGTCCAGCAGGTCCACGGAGCGGCTCCCTCTTTCTCGGGTCCCCGGTCACGCGCGGGCCCTTTGATACGCGCCGTGCGGGCTCACTGATCAGTCCGTGTCCGCGCGGGCCGCGCGCACGCCCGCGTGGACCTGTAAGAACGTGTCCCACCGGCCCGATGGTTCCACCGGCCGGCCCAGCTCGCCTCGCGGCGCGCGCGCGTCGGGGTGAGGGTGGGCGCATGCGTGTCTTCCGGAGAGGGCGAGGGCCGCGCATACCCCGGGCCGCCTGGGTGGCGCTCGGATGTGTGCCCGCGCTGATCGCCGTCGTGGCGCTCGTGCTGTGCGCGGTCGACGTGGGCGGTGCGCGGGAGAAGGCCGGCCCGCCGGTCGCCGCGCGGCCCGCCGTCGCCCACTCGGCGCCCCGGCCGCAGATCGTGCCGAGGTCCCGCTGGGCGGACGGGAGCATGCCGGACCAGCCGCCCGCCCGCTACGACGACCGGGTCGTCGCCGTCTTCGTGCACCACACGGACTCCCCGAACGGCTACGACTGCGCAGACACCCCCGTCATCATCCGCCGTCTGTACGAGGGCCAGGTCGGCGCCCGGCACTGGGACGACATCGGCTACAACTTCCTGGTCGACCGCTGCGGCACCGTCTACGAGGGCCGCGCGGGCGGCACCGGCCGGGCCGTCACCGGCGCCCACACTCAGGGCTTCAACCACCGCACCGCCGGCATCGCGGCCATCGGCACGTTCACGGCGGGCGCGGCCGTCCCGCGGGCGATGACCGACGCGATCGCCGCCGTGGCCGCCTGGAAGCTCGGTCTCTCGGACATCGACCCGCGCGCCGGCGTACGCCTCGTCTCCAGCAACAGCCTCAGCCGCTACCCGAAGGGCGCGGTCGCGACCCTGCCCGCGATCGCGGGCCACAACGCGGCGTTCAGCACGAGCTGCCCGGGCGCGGCCCTGACCGCCCGCCTCCCCGAGATCCGGGAACGGGCCGCCCGCCTGCAGGGCAGGCCGCCGTCCTGAGCCCCGGCACCCGCCGGGGCGGCCTCAGGACCTGAAGCGGTCCCACAGTTTCGGGTAGCGCTCGGCGAGCACCGCCTCGTCCTCGAAGTCGAGCGGGGTGCCCTCGGGTTCGGGGCCGGGGGCGGGGACGCCCAGGTCGGGGGCGACGACACCGGTGAGCTGTTCGAAGGCCTCGTCCGCCGCGTAGCCCAGTTCCTCGCCGTCGCCGTCCAGGTCCTCGTCGAAGTCGGGGAGCAGGTCGGCGAGCGAGTCCGGGTCGTGCACGGCGCCCTCGAAGACCTCCCGGCCCTGGCCGATCAGCCAGCACCGGAAGAAGTCGAACGCGTCGTCGCTCGCCCCGTCCAGCAGCACCCAGGCCGCTCCCCACAGGTCCCACCGGTACGCGCGGTTGTAGCGGGCCTCGAAGTGACGGGCGAAGTCGACCACCGATTCGGGGTCGAGCCCGCTGAGCCGTTCGACCAGCAGATCCGCGTGCTCCTCGGGGTCGCCCTCCGCGGCCTCGCGGGTCGTGTCCACCAGCTCCCAGAACTCCGTCTCGTCCATCACGGGTCCAGCATCGGGCCTCGGCGGGAGGGACGCACGCGGAGTACGGCAGATTGTTATCAGCGCACGTGCCGACGGAAAGTCCGGGCAGGGGGGCGGTACGCCGAAGGACGTGGCGGAACGCCGAAGGGCGCGGCGGCCGGAGCCACCGCGCCCCACCGGTGCGTGAACGACGGGCCTACAGGCCGTAGCGCTCGCGCGCCTCCTTCACCGCCGAGGCCGGGACCTCGCCGCGGCGGGCGAGCTGGGCCAGGGCCGCGACGACGATCGACTGCGCGTCGACGCCGAAGTGACGACGGGCCGCCTCACGGGTGTCGGACAGGCCGAAGCCGTCCGCGCCGAGCGAGGCCCAGTCCTGCTCGACCCACTGCGCGATCTGGTCCGGGACCTGGCGCATGTAGTCGGAGACCGCGAGCACCGGGCCCTCGGCGCCCTGGAGCGCCTGGCGGACGAACGGCACCCGCTCCTCGCCCCGCAGCAGCGCCGCGTCCGCGTCCATGGCGTCGCGCCGCAGCTCGGTCCAGGACGTCGCGGACCACACGTCGGCGGCCACGCCCCACTCCTCGGCGAGCAGCTTCTGGGCCTGGAGCGTCCAGTGGATGGCCGTACCGGAGCCGAGCAGCTGGATGCGCGCCGCGTCGGCCGCGGGCGACAGCCCCGCCGTCTCCGCCGTGTTGAAGCGGTACAGGCCCTTGACGATGCCCTCGTCGATGCCGGGGACGGCCGGCTTGGCGGGCTGCGGCACCGGCTCGTTGTAGACCGTCAGGTAGTAGAAGACGTTCGGGTCCTCGTCCGGCGCGGCCTCGCCGAACATGCGGCGCAGACCGTCCTTGACGATGACGCCGATCTCGTACGCGAACGCCGGGTCGTACGTCATCGCCGCCGGGTTCGTCGCGGCGATCGCCGGCGAGTGACCGTCGGCGTGCTGCAGGCCCTCGCCCGTCAGCGTCGTCCGGCCGGCCGTGGCGCCGACGAGGAAGCCGCGGGCCAGCTGGTCGCCGGCCTGCCACATCTGGTCGCCGGTGCGCTGCCAGCCGAACATCGAGTAGTAGATGTAGAACGGGATCATCGTCTCGCCGTGCGTCGCGTACGACGTCGAGGCGGCGATGAACTCGGCCATGGCACCGGCCTCGGTGATGCCCTCGTTGAAGATCTGCCCGTTCGTGGCTTCCTTGTAGTACATCAGCTGGTCGCGGTCGACCGGCTCGTACGTCTGTCCCTTGGGCGAGTAGATGCCCAGGGACGGGAAGAGGCTCTCCATGCCGAAGGTGCGCGCCTCGTCGGGGACGATCGGCACCCAGCGCTTTCCGGTCTCCTTGTCGCGGACCAGGTCCTTGACCAGGCGGACGAACGCCATGGTGGTGGCCACGTTCTGGGTGCCGGAGCCCTTGTCGAACGCGGCGAACGCCTTGTCGGCCGGCTGCGGGAGCGGCGCGACCGGGTGCAGACGGCGGGCCGGGGCCGGGCCGCCGAGGGCGGCGCGGCGCTCCTGGAGGTAGCGGACCTCGGGGGAGTCGGCGCCCGGGTGGCCGTAGGGCACCTGGCCGTCGACGAACTGCGCGTCGGAGACCGGGAGGCCGAGACGGTCCCGCATCGCCTTGAACTCGTCCACCGTCAGCTTCTTCATCTGGTGGTTGGCGTTCTTCGACGCGAAGCCCTCGCCGAGGGTGTGGCCCTTGACGGTCTGGGCCAGGATCACGGTCGGCGCGCCCTTGTGCTCCACGGCCGCCCGGTACGCGGCGTAGACCTTGCGGGCCTCGTGGCCGCCGCGCGAGAGGTGGAAGCACTCGAGGATCTTGTCGTCGCTCAGCAGCTTCGCCATCTCGGCGAGTGCCGGGTCCTTGCCGAAGAAGTCCTCGCGGATGTAGGCGGCGTCGCGCGTCTGGTACGTCTGCACCTGCGCGTCCGGTACCTCGCGCAGACGGCGGACCAGCGCGCCCGTGGTGTCGAGCTGGAACAGCTCGTCCCAGGCGGTGCCCCATAGGGACTTGATCACGTTCCAGCCGGCGCCGCGGAAGAGGGCCTCCAGCTCCTGAACGATCTTGAAGTTGGCGCGCACCGGACCGTCGAGGCGCTGCAGGTTGCAGTTGATGACGAAGGTCAGGTTGTCCAGGCCCTCGCGGGAGGCGAGGGTGAGCGCGGTGGTGGACTCCGGCTCGTCCATCTCGCCGTCACCGAGGAACGCCCACACGTGGGAGTTCGACAGGTCCTTGATGCCGCGGCTGGTCAGGTAGCGGTTGAACCGCGCCTGGTAGATCGCGGAGATCGGGCCGAGGCCCATCGACACCGTCGGGAACTCCCACAGCCAGGGCAGCCGGCGCGGGTGCGGGTACGAGGGCAGGCCGTTGCCGCCGGCCTCGCGGCGGAAGTTGTCCAGCTGCTGCTCGGAGAGCCGGCCGTCGAGGAAGGCGCGGGCGTAGATGCCCGGGGAGGCGTGGCCCTGGATGTACAGCTGGTCGCCGGAGCCGTCGCCCTCCTTGCCCTGGAAGAAGTGGTTGAAGCCGGTCTCGTACAGCCAGGCGGCGGAGGCGAACGTGGCGATGTGGCCGCCGACGCCGTGCTTGCTGCCCCGGGTCACCATGGCGGCCGCGTTCCAGCGGTTCCACGCGGTGATCCGGCGCTCCATCTCCTCGTCACCGTCGACGGCCGGTTCGGCCGCGGTGGGGATGGTGTTGACGTAGTCCGTCTCGAGCAGCTTGGGCAGCGCCAGGCCGGCGCCCTCGGCGCGCTCCAGCGTGCGCCGCATCAGGTATGCGGCCCGGTGCGGCCCGGCCGCCTGGGTGACGGCGTCCAGGGAGGCCTGCCATTCGGCGGTCTCCTCCGGGTCCCGGTCGGGGAGCTGGTCGAGCGCGCTCGGCTGGATTGCGGTGGGGTCGGTCATTGCGCCGCCTTCCGGAGTCGAAGGGGGTGCCCGTGAAGGGGGTTCCTTCGACGGTCTCCCTCAGCGGTAAGGGGTGGGGGTTGCCCTTGGTCTTTGGCAGGACAGGGCGGCGGGCTCCGGTGCTGTGACACCGTGCGGCTTCCGCCGCGTGGCCCGCCGATGACTGTAACTCCCTGATCGATGATCGATCAAAGGATTGTTGGCCAAAACCTCTTCATATCGAGAAAGTCGGCACGCGGTGCCTCCGGGCCAGGCACGCGGTGCCTCGATTTCGAAGGATTTTCCGAAGGTTTCCGCAGGTGAGCGCCGGTGCGCTCCGTTGTGCCGACCGCCCCGCGCGCGGCGCTTCCGCCTCCGCCGGGCTCGCTCAGGGCCGCGGCGCGCAGCCCAGGACGTGTGCCTTCACGAGGTCGGCGATCAGCGGGTCGCGGCTCCGGAAGGCGTTCACGAGCGCCTCGTGCTCCTCCGCGTACGACTGCTGGACGGTGCCCAGCCAGCGGATCGACAGCGCCGTGAAGACCTCGATGCCCAGGCCCTCCCAGGTGTGCAGGAGGACGGAGTTGTCCGCGGCGCGCACCAGCTCGCGGTGGAAGGCGACCGTGTGCCGCACCTGCCCGGTGCCGTCGGCCAGCCGGTCGGCCTCGTACAGCGCGGCGACGTGCGGCTCCAGCGCCGAGCAGTCCCCGGCGAGCCGCTCGGCGGCCAGCTCCGCCGCGATGGCCTCGAGACCGGCGCGTACGGGGTAGCTCTCCTCCAGGTCCGCCGCGGTCAGGTTGCGGACCCTGACCCCCTTGTTGGGGGCCGACTCGATCAGCCTCAGCGACTCCAGCTCGCGCAGCGCTTCGCGCACCGGCGTCTGGCTGACCTCCAGCTCGGTGGCGATCCGGCGCTCCACGATCCGTTCGCCCGGCTTCCAGCGCCCGCTCACGATCCCCTCCACGATGTGCTCGCGGATCTGTTCGCGCAGCGAGTGGACGACGGGCGCGGTCATGAGGGCTCCTTAGCGGGGGCGGGACCCAGGGACGTTGACTTCTAGACAATACGGCCGTGACGCCGCCGCACAGGGGCGCACAGCGGCCCTTTCACGCAGGTGAGACGAGACTTACACGGCCCGCAACGGACGACGCCCCCGTCCGGGGGTCCGGACGGGGGCATCGCACTGGCGTGTGCCGGGGACTACAGGCCGAGCTCGACCTCGAACTCGCCGGCCTCCAGGATCGCCTTGACCGCGGTCAGGTAGCGGGCGGCGTCGGCGCCGTCCACCAGACGGTGGTCGTAGGAGAGCGTCAGGTACGTCATGTCGCGGACGCCGATGACCGTGCCCTCCTCCGTCTCGATGACGGCCGGACGCTTGACCGTGGCACCGATGCCCAGGATCGCGACCTGGTTCGGCGGCACGATGATCGTGTCGAAGAGCGCGCCGCGCGAGCCGGTGTTGGAGATCGTGAACGTCGCGCCGGACAGCTCGTCCGGGGTGATCTTGTTCGCCCGGACCTTGCCCGCCAGGTCGGCGGTGGCCTTGGCGATGCCGGCGATGTTCAGACCGCCCGCGCCCTTGATGACCGGGGTCATCAGACCCTTCTCGGAGTCAACGGCGATGCCGATGTCCTCCGAGTCGAAGTACGTGATGGTCCCCTCGGCCTCGTTGATCCGGGCGTTGATGACCGGGTGGGCCTTCAGCGCCTGGGCCGCCGCCTTCACGAAGAACGGCATCGGGGAGAGCTTGACGCCCTCACGGGCCGCGAAGGAGTCCTTCGCCTGCGCGCGGAGCTTCATCAGGCGGGTGATGTCGACCTCGACGACCGAGGACAGCTGGGCCTGCTCGTGCAGGGCCTTCACCATGTTGTCGCCGATGACCTTGCGGATGCGCGGCATCTTCACGGTCTGGCCGCGGAGGGGGGAGACCTCCAGGGCCGGCGCCTTCTTCGCGGCGGACGGCGCGGCGGACGGAGCCGGCGCGGCGGCCTTCGCGGCCTCGGCGGCGGCGACGACGTCCTGCTTGCGGATACGGCCGCCGACGCCGGTGCCCTTGACGGAGCCCAGGTCGACGCCGTTCTCGGCGGCGAGCTTGCGCACCAGCGGGGTCACGTACGCGCCCTCGTCACCGGAGACCGCGGCGGACGCCGGGGCGGCGGCCGGGGCGGGAGCCGGAACCGGGGCGGAGGGGACCGGCTCGGGAGCCGGGGCCGTCTGCTGCTGCGGAGCCGGGGCCGTGGGGGCCTGCGGCGCCGGGGCGGCCGGGGCGGGAGCCGGAGCGGCGGGAGCCGGGGCGGGAGCGGCCGGGGCGGCGGCCGGAGCCGGAGCCGGAGCGGCGGGCGCCGCGGGGGCGGCCTGGGCCGGGGCGGCACCGGGAGCGCCGATGACGGCCAGCTTGGCGCCGACCTCGGCGGTCTCGTCCTCGCCGACCGTGATCTCCAGGAGCACACCGGAGGTGGGCGCCGGGATCTCGGTGTCGACCTTGTCGGTGGAGACCTCGAGCAGCGGCTCGTCGGCCTCGACGCTGTCGCCGACCTCCTTGAGCCAGCGGGTGACGGTGCCCTCGGTGACGCTCTCGCCGAGCGCCGGGAGGACCACGTCGGTGCCCTCGGCCGAGCCGGCGCCGGAGGCGGCCTCGGCGGTCGGGGCGGGAGCCGGAGCGGCCACGTCGGTGGACGGCGTGGTCTCGGGCGCGGGCGCCGGGGCGGCCTGGGGGGCGGGCTCGGCGGCCGGGGCGGGAGCCTCGGCGGCGGGCGCGCCCGTGCCGTCGTCGATGACGGCCAGCTCGGCGCCGACCTCGACGGTCTCGTCCTCGGCGACCTTGATGGAGGAGAGGACACCGGCGGCGGGGGAGGGGATCTCGGTGTCGACCTTGTCGGTCGACACCTCGAGCAGAGGCTCGTCGGCCTCGACGCGCTCGCCCTCGGCCTTCAGCCAGCGGGTGACAGTGCCCTCGGTGACGCTCTCGCCGAGCGCCGGAAGGGTTACGGAAACCGCCATGGTTTCTGTTGCTCCTTATGTGGGGTCTCCCCCTGCTCGAGCGCTGTCGAGAGCTCGGGGAAGGTGCGGAAGTCTGTGGTCGTACGCCCGCGTGCGACGCGGTGACGGGCCGGCACGGGCCGCGCGGGCCCGTGGCCGGATCAGTCGTGCGAGTGCAGCGGCTTGCCCGCGAGGGCCAGGTGGGCCTCGCCGAGCGCCTCGTTCTGCGTCGGGTGGGCGTGGACGAGCTGGGCGACCTCGGCGGGCAGCGCCTCCCAGTTGTAGATGAGCTGGGCTTCGCCGACCTGCTCGCCCATACGGTCGCCGACCATGTGGACGCCGACCACGGCACCGTCCTTGACCTGGACGAGCTTGATCTCGCCCGCGGTCTTGAGGATCTTGCTCTTGCCGTTGCCCGCGAGGTTGTACTTCAGAGCGACGACCTTGTCCGCACCGTAGATCTCCTTGGCCTTGGCCTCGGTGATGCCCACGGAGGCGACCTCGGGGTGGCAGTACGTCACCCGGGGCACGCCGTCGTAGTCGATCGGGACGGCCCGCAGACCGGCCAGACGCTCCGCCACCAGGATGCCCTCGGCGAAGCCGACGTGCGCGAGCTGGAGCGTGGGGACGAGGTCGCCGACGGCCGAGACGGTCGGGACGTTCGTCCGCATGTACTCGTCGACCAGGACGTAACCGCGGTCCATCGCGATGCCCTGCTCCTCGTAGCCGAGACCGGCCGAGACCGGGCCGCGGCCGACGGCGACGAGCAGGACCTCGGCCTCGAACTCCTTGCCGTCGGCCAGCGTGACCTTCACACCGTTCTGGGTGTACTCGGCCTTCTGGAAGAACGTGCCGAGGTTGAACTTGATGCCGCGCTTGCGGAAGGCGCGCTCAAGAAGCTTGGAGCTGTTCTCGTCCTCGACCGGGACGAGGTGCTTGAGGCCCTCGATCACCGTGACCTCGGAACCGAAGGACTTCCACGCGGAGGCGAACTCGACGCCGATGACGCCGCCGCCGAGCACGATCGCGGACTGCGGGACGCGGTCCAGGACCAGCGCGTGGTCGGAGGAGATGATGCGGTTGCCGTCGATCTCCAGGCCCGGCAGCGACTTCGGCACGGAGCCGGTCGCGAGGAGCACGTGGCGGCCCTGGACGCGCTGTCCGTTCACGTCCACGGAGGTCGGGGAGGAGAGACGGCCCTCACCCTCGATGTAGGTCACCTTGCGGGAGGCGACCAGACCCTGCAGACCCTTGTAGAGGCCCGCGATCACGTCGTCCTTGTACTTGTGGACGCCCGCGATGTCGATGCCCTCGAAGGTGGCCTTGACACCGAACTGCTCGCTCTCGCGAGCCTGGTCGGCGATCTCACCGGCGTGCAGCAGAGCCTTCGTGGGGATGCAGCCGTTGTGCAGGCAGGTGCCGCCGAGCTTGTTCTTCTCGATCAGGGCGACGTCCAGACCAAGCTGCGCCCCGCGCAGCGCCGCGGCGTAACCGCCGCTACCGCCGCCGAGGATCACTAGGTCGAAAACGGTGCTGGCGTCGTTCGCCACGTCACGTCCTCCATGCATGTGCGCCGTAGCCGGGTCATGCGCCCCTTCGGGACGTGACCGATCGGTCGGCTGGTGTCCGGCCGCTCTTTCTTCGGCCCTGTGGTGGGGGCCCTGTCCTGCCGAGAACCCATCTTCGCACTTGTCGGCGGGCCACGGGACGCCGGGCCGGTGTGTGAGATGTCCCATGCCCGCGCGACGGGCGTACGGCCCCGGGCTCGCCCGGGGCCGTACGCGGCGCGTGGGTTCCCCCGTGCGGGGGCCGGCCGGGCGTCAGCCCAGGTCGCCCGCCGCGGTCAGCTCGGCCAGCCGGACCAGGGTGCGGACCGCGGAACCGGTGCCGCCCTTGGGGGTGTAGCCGAAGGGGCCCTGCTCGTTGAAGGCCGGGCCCGCGATGTCGAGGTGCGCCCAGGTGATGCCCTCGCCGATGAACTCCCGCAGGAAGAGGCCGGCCACCAGGCCGCCGCCCATCCGCTCGCCCATGTTGGCGATGTCGGCGGTGGGGGAGTCCATGCCCTTGCGCAGGTGCTCGGGCAGCGGCATCGGCCAGGACTCCTCGCCGACCTCCTCGGCGGCCTCCACGATCGCGCCGCGGAAGGCGTCGTCGTTGGCCATGACACCGAAGATGCGGTTGCCCAGCGCGAGGACCATGGCGCCGGTCAGCGTCGCCACGTCGACGATCGCGTCCGGCTTCTCCTCGGAGGCCCTCCACAGCGCGTCGGCGAGGACGAGGCGGCCCTCGGCGTCGGTGTTGAGGACCTCGACGGTCTTGCCGCTGTACATGCGCAGCACGTCACCCGGCCGGGTGGCGGAGCCGGAGGGCATGTTCTCGGCCAGCGCGAGCCAGCCGGTGACGTTGACCTCCAGGCCCAGACGGGCGGCGGCGACGACCGCGGCGAACACGGCGGCGGCACCGCTCATGTCGCACTTCATCGTCTCGTTGTGCCCGGCCGGCTTCAGCGAGATGCCGCCCGAGTCGTACGTGATGCCCTTGCCGACGAGGGCGAGGGTCTTGTCCGCCTTGGAGCTCGTGTACGAGAGCCTGACCAGGCGGGGGGCGGCGGCCGAACCGGCGCCGACGCCGAGGATGCCGCCGTAGCCGCCCTTCTCCAGCGCCTTCTCGTCGAGCACCTGCACCTTGATGCCGTGCTCCTTGGCCGCCGCCTGCGCGACGGCCGCGAAGGCGGCCGGGGTCAGGTCGTTCGGCGGGGTGTTGATGAGGTCGCGGGCGCGGTTGAGCTCCTCCGCCACGGCGACGGCGCGCTCGACGGCCGCCTTGTACGCCTTGTCGCGGGGCTTGCCGCCGAGCAGCACGGCCTCGGCGAGCGGGGCCTTGCCGTTCTTCGCGTTCTTCCCGCCGCTCCTGGCGGTCTCCTTGTACGCGTCGAAGGAGTACGCGCCGAGCAGCGCGCCCTCGCCGACGGCGCCCGCGTCGGCGGCGTCCTGGGCCGGCAGGGCGAAGGCGGCCTTCTTGGCGCCGGCGAGCGCGCGGGCCGCGGCACCGGCCGCGCGGCGCAGGATCTCGGCGTCGAACGTCTCGTCCTTCTCCGGGACCGCTCCCAGGCCGACGGCCAGCACGACCGGCGCCTTGAAGCCGGACGGAGCCGGCAGCTTCGTCACCTCGCCCTCGGCGCCGGCGGCACCCAGGGTCTCCAGGATGCCGGCGAGCCCGCCGTCGTACGCCTGGTCCACGGCCTCGGCGCCCGGGGCGACGACCGGCCCCTTGGCGCCCTTCGCGACACCGACGACGATCGCGTCGGCCCGCAGGCCGGACACTGCGGCGGTGCTGAGAGTGAGAGCAGTCACGGTGGTGAAATCTCGCTTCCGTTGAGTTGCTGTGGTCGGAGGGATGGGCCGACCGGCCCGGAGCGCGCCCCGAGGAGCGAACCCGGAGGGCAGCCTAGATCGGAGCGGAACGGCGGCCGGGACCGGGCCGGAGAAGTACCGGGGACGAGCCTACGCGCGAGGCGGCCTCCCGCCCGGCCACGCGGTCCGGCGCACCGGCCGGAAGGGGGCGCGGGGCGGACGCCGGGAACCCGACGGGGCCCGTGCGCGGGTACGGGCACGGGCCCCTGCCGGTGCCGGGAGCGGCCCCTTCGCCGGTACGCCGGAAGGGATGAGGCCCGTGCGGGCGCTCGCCGGGCCCGATGGTCAGAAGGTGTGACCGGGAGGCACGGACACGGGAGCGGCCGGCGCCACGGCGGCGGGCGCCGCGACCCCGAGGCCCGACACCGCGGTCCGGGCCAGCCGGTCGGCCAGCGAGCGGCGGCCCGGCGAGAGCACCGGCAGCGCGTTGAGGCAGAAGAGCGCGACCGCGACGGCCCACACGAGCACCGAGAGGACGAACTCGCCCTCGACCAGCAGGACGCAGGCCAGCGCGTAGACGGCGACGTCGGCCGTCGTGGTCACCGCGGCCCGCAGCGCCGTACGGTGCCGGACGCCCGGGCCGGCGGGGCCGACCCGCAGGCCCAGCAGCGCCTTGCCGAGGGTCCGTCCGGTGAGGGCCAGCGCGGCCCACTGGTAGAGGAAGGCGGCCGCCACCAGCAGGGCGAACGCCTCCTCCACGTACAGCACCGACTTGTCCCACAGCGCGATCCCGAAGCCCTCGGAGGCGTCCACGAGGTCGCCGCGGGAGGTGAGCAGGTCGAAGCCGCCCCGGGTCGTCAGCTCGGGGATGTCCGTGACGAGCGCGGATATCCGGTGGAAGGTGAGCACGGCGAGCCCGGACGCCGCCGCCAGCACCAGTGCGAAGTCGATGAGCCAGGCCGCGAAGCGGCGGGATTTCAACACAGGAGTCCCCCGATCTGATCCTCTGTCCGTCCGAGCGGTCAGATTAGTGGCCGGGGCGGCACCGGGCGCCGGATCGCCCGCGTTCGTTTCAGCCCGGTGACACAAGGCCGCTGCCCGGCGACACGAGCGGTCCCGGGCCCCGGTGGGAGACGGGTCCGGCCCGGTGGGAGAAGGCCCCGGTGACGGCGGTACTCGGCGTGACGGCGGTACTCAGCCCAGGGACAGCACGACGAGCGCCGCCGTCGCCGCCGTCTCCGCGACGCCGCCGAAGACGTCGCCCGTCACCCCGCCGAAGCGGCGCACGCAGTGCCGCAGCAGGAGCTCGGCGGCGGCGCAGGCCACCGCGACGGCCACCGCGCAGCGCACGGCGTCGTACCCCCCGGTCAGCACCCCCGCGCCCGCCGCGGCGGCGGCGACGACTGCCGCCGCCGCCAGTGCGCCGCGCACCGGCACCGTGCCCGCGACCGCCGCGCCCAGCCCCTCCGGCCGGGCCGGGGGCACGCCCGCGCGGGCGGCCAGGGTGAGCGCGAGACGGGCGGCAGTCGCCGCGACGGCCGCCGCGAGCGCGCCGCGCGCCCACGAGCCCCCGTACGCCTGGAAGAGGGCCGCGACCTGGGCGAACAGGACCAGCAGCAGGGTGATGACGCCGAAGGGGCCGATGTCCGACTGCTTCATGATCCGCAACGCGTCCTCGGCGGGTCTGCCGCTGCCGAGTCCGTCCGCGGTGTCCGCGAGCCCGTCCAGATGCAGACCGCGGGTGAGCGCGGCCGGGACGGCGACGGACGCCACGGCGGCGAGCAGCGGACCCGCGCCCAGCCACAGCAGCAGCACGCCGGGCACGGCGGCGCAGACGCCGACGGCGAGCCCGGCCAGGGGGGCGCAGACCATTCCGGCGCGCGCGGCGGCGCGGTCCCAGCGGGTCACCTCGACGGGGAACACGGTGAGGGTGCCGAAGGCGAAGCGGAGGCCGTCGGGGAGCGGGGTCTTGGACACCGGCGCAGGCTACCCGGCGGGCGCCCGGGCGCCGGAGGCGGCCGCGGCCAGGACGTCTAAAGTGCACATATGGGACATTGGCTGTACCGGAACATCCTCGAACCGGGCAAGCTGCCACTGCTGCTCGCGCTCGCCTCGTTCGTGGTGACGTTCCTGGCCACCCGCGTCGTCGTCCGGCTCATCCGCGCCGGCAAGGGTCCCTTCGGCAACGTCAGGACGGGCGGCCTGCACATCCACCACGTCGTGCCCGGGGTGGTCCTCACGGTGGTCGGCGGGTTCGGCGCGGTGGCCACCGGCCGGCACGGCTTCGGGGCGGGGCTGTCCGCCGTGCTCTTCGGCATGGGCGCCGGTCTTGTGCTCGACGAGTTCGCGCTGATCCTGCACCTCGACGACGTGTACTGGAGCGAGGAGGGGCGCAAGAGCGTCGAGGTCGTGATCCTGACGGCCGCCCTCGTCGGCCTGATGCTCATCGGCTTCGCCCCGTTCGGCGTGAACGAGCTCACCGACCAGGAGGTGAGCAACCGCGGGGGCGCCATCGTCTCCGTCGTCCTGAACTTCCTCCTCGCGCTGCTCGCCCTCAGCAAGGGCAAGGCCCGGGTGGCGGTCCTCGGCGTGATCGTCCCGCTCGTCGCCCTCGTCGGCGCGATCCGGCTGGCCCGCCCGGACTCGCCGTACGCCAGGCACCTCTACGGACGGCGGCCGCGCGCCCGCGCGAAGGCACGGCTGCGCGCCTTCCACCACGACCGGCGCTGGGCGGGGCCACGGCGCCGGTTCCAGGACTGGATCGGCGGCACGCCGGACCCCGATCCCGAGCCCGCCCGGCTCACGGGGCGGGGACCCCACTGACACAGCGCTCGCGGGCGGGGCCGTCGGCGCCCGGCTCCCCGCCGCCCGGGCCCCCTCCGGACGGCGGCCGGGACCGGTGGGACTCCAGATGCCTGCGGTGCAGCCACTTCGGCAGCCCCGGAGCCTCCAGGAAACCCTCCGCGCGCGCCGAGGCGAGAGCGATGCGCGGCAGGTCCGCGCTCTTCTCGAAGAGCAGGAACCGCGGCTCCCAGATCGGCCGGTACTTGGCGTTGGCGCGGTACAGCGACTCGATCTGCCACCAGCGGGAGAAGAAGGTGAGCAGGGAGCGCCACAGCCGCAGCACCGGACCCGCGCCCAGCCGGGCGCCCCGTTCGAACACGGAACGGAACATCGCGAAGTTCAGCGAGACCTGGCCGATCCCGATCTCCGCGGCGCGCCGCAGCAGTTCGATCACCATGAACTCCACGAGCCCGTTCTCGCAGTCCCGGTCACGGCGCATCAGGTCGAGGGAGAGCCCGTGCGGCCCCCACGGCACGAAGGAGAGCAGCGCCCGCAGCGCGCCGTCGGCGTCCGTGCACTCGAGCATCACGCACTGCCCGTCCGCCGGGTCGCCGAGCCGGCCGAGGGCCATCGAGAACCCGCGCTCGGTCGCCCCGTCGCGCCAGTCGTCGGCCCGCCGCAGGAGGTAGGCCATCTCGTCGGCGGGGATGTCGGCGTGCCGCCGGACCCGCACCGTGTACCCGGCGCGGCCCACCCGGTTGTAGGCCTGGCGGACGGTGCGCATGGCCCGCCCCTCCAGGGTGAACTCGGCGATCTCCACGACGGCCTCGTCGCCGAGTTCCAGGGCGTCCAGTCCGTGCCGGGCGTAGACCGTGCCCGCCTCCTCGCTCGCCCCCATCACCGCGGGGATCCAGCCGTGCGCGCGGGCCTCTGCCAGCCACGGCTCGATGGCCCCGGGCCACGCCTCGAGATCGCCGATGGGGTCTCCGGAGGCGAGCGACACCCCGCCCACCACCCGGTAGGCCACCGCGGCCTTGCCGGTCGGCGACCAGACGACGCTCTTCTCCCGGCGCAGCGCGAAGTAGCCGAGCGAGTCGCGCTCGCCGTCGCGGTCGAGCAGCGCCCGCAGCCGCCGCTCGTCGTCCTCGGTGAGGGGGTCGACCGCGCGCCGGGACCGGAAGGCCGCGTACAGCACGGCGAGCAGCAGCAGCGTGCTCATCACGTTGACGGCGACGTCGGCCCAGTTCGGCGTGGTGATGCCCGGGAAGTGCGCGTCGTCGGCGGCGACGGAGACGAGGCGCAGGGTGCCGTAGCGCCAGCGGTCGGCGAAGGTGGAGCGGGCCGCGTCCGGGTCGTGGTTGGTCGCGGTCACCAGGAGGGCGGCGAGCAGGGAGGAGACCAGCAGCCCGCCGAGCGCGACGGCCGCGGCGAGCCTCGGGTTCGACCGGTCGCCCTTGGCGTAGAACGCGCTGCGCCCGACGGCGAGGGAGCCGACGAACGCCGTGGTGAGGACGAGGGAGACCCAGTTCTGCGGGTGGCGGCGGATCTCGGGGAAGGCCATCGAGAACGCGAACAGCAGCAGGAACAGCCCGCTGAGCACCAGGTTGAGGATCCACGCGGCCCGCTTGCGCCTGCGCATCGTGATCGCCAGGAACATCGTGAAGGCGCCCGAGGCGAAGCCCGCCGTGAGCAGGTACGGCGTGAAGTAGTTCTCGATGTTGTGCCGGCGCAGGTCCTGCCCGAGGGACACCCACACCGCGCTCAGGAAGTTGACGAACGCGACGGCGCGCAGGTACCAGACGGCGAACGCGGCGGCCCGCGGTGCGGCTCCGGTACCGCTGCGCTCCCGCCCCGGAGCGAGTCGGACATCTCCCATGAACCGGGATCATATGGGGCGCCGTCGCTCGGGAGCGGAACGAATCCCCGCGCAGCGGCTCGGGGGCGTACGGCGGGTGCGGTGCCTCTCCCGCCGCGCGGGCGCCGTGGAGGCACGGGGGTGGGAGGCGCCGGCCCGGCACCTCGGGCGCCCGGCCGGCCCGGGCGCTCCGCCGGACCCGGGCCGCGGCGTTCGCCGTGACGGCTTCGCCGGGCCTGGTCGGCCCGGGCCTCGCGGCGGCCCGGCCCGACGCGGCCCCGGTGCCTCAGCCGTTCCCGGCCACGGGAGGCGCCTGCGCGGCGTCCCCGGCCTCCGCGATCGCCGTGTCCGCCGTGTCCGCCGCGTCCCCGTCGTCCTCGGCGGTCTCCTCGGCCTTCGCCTCCTCGGCGTCGTCCGGTGCCACCGGCAGCTCCGCCGCGAGGGCCGCGGCCGCCTGGACCATGGGCAGCGCCAGGAGCGCCCCGGTGCCCTCGCCGACCGTGACTCCGTGGTCGAGCAGCGGTTCCAGCGCCATCCGGTCCAGCGCCTTCGCCTGCGCCGGCTCACCGCCGGCCTGCCCCGCGAGCCACCAGTCCGGCGCCCGGAACGCGACCCGCTGCCCGACCAGGGCGCAGGCGGCCGACACGACGCCGTCGAGGACGACCGGCATCTTCCGCACCGCGCTCTGCAGCAGGAACCCGGTCGTCGCCGCGAGGTCGGCCCCGCCGACCGTCGCGAGCAGCTGGAGCTGGTCACCGAGGACCGGCCGGGCCCGGCGCAGCGCGTCCCGTACGGCGGCGCACTTGCGCATCCAGGCGAGGTCGTCGATGGCCTGCCCGCCCCGCCCCGTGACCACGGACGCGTCGGTCCCGCAGAGCGCGGCGACCAGCACGGCCGCCGCCGTCGTCCCGCCGACGCTCAGGTCGCCGAGCACCACCAGGTCCGTACCGGAGTCCGCCTCCTCGTCCGCGACGGCCATGCCCGCCCGGAACGCCGCCTCCGCCTCGTCGGGAGTCAGCGCGTCCTCGATGTCGATACGCCCCGATCCGCGCCGCACCCGGTGGCGCACGACCTCGTCGGGCAGGCTCGCCGGGTCGCAGTCCAGCGCCATGTCGACCACACGCACCGGCACGCCGAGGCGCCGGGCGAGGACCGACGCCGGACTGCCGCCCTCCAGGATGGTCCGCACCAGCCGCTCGGCGCTGCCCGCGGGGCGCGCCGACACGCCGAGGGCGGCAATCCCGTGGTCGCCCGCGAAGAGCACCAGCCGGGGGCGCTCGATCGCCCGGACCGGCACGGCGGACTGCGCCCCGGCCAGCCACTCACCCAGTTCGTCGAGCCGGCCCAGCGACCCGGGCGGCACGATCTGGCGCTCCCGGCGGGCCTCGGCGTCGCGGCGCACACCACCGTCGGGGCGCTCGATCAGATCGGAGAAGTCGTCGAGATTAAGCGAGCTCATTCGCCGAACAGTACCGGCAGCGATCGAACACGGCCGCGCCACGTCGTTGCGCCCGCGAGCACCATCCCATACGTTCCGTTTGCCTCGGATTGTCATATCCCGCGACCCCCGGCCCGCCGACCGCCCCGCCGCCGTTCTCAGGAGCGCCCATGCCCCCCACACCGCAGGCGAGCCCCGAGGAGCACGCCCTGTCCGGCGCACCCGCCCCGGACGCCGCGCCGCCCCCGCACGGGACGCCCCGGGACGACTGCCCCTGGTGCGGTTCCCGGTGGCTGCGCACCCGGCTGCGCCGGCGCGGGCCGGTCCCGTCCCGCGTCGACGCCTGCCGCGAGTGCGGGCACGCCTTCCGCAACCCGGCGCCCGCCGCCGCGACACCGGACGCGGACCGCCGGCGTCCAGGCCCGGAGCCCGCCGAACGGCTGCCCGGCGCCCCCGGCGGGCGCGGGCGCGCGCTGGCCGCCGCCCGCGTCATGCTGCGCCACGCCGAACCGGAGAGCTGGCTCGACGTCGGCACCGGGTACGGGCACTTCCCGGCCGTCGCCAAGGAGGTCCACCCGTACACGGCGTTCGACGGCCTCGACGCCACCCGGCGCGTCGAGCGGGCCCGTGCCGCGGGACGGATCGAGGAGGCGCACCTCGGCGCCCTCACCGACCCGGGCGTCGCCGCCCGGCTGCGCGGGCGCTACGACGTCGTCAGCATGATCCACCACCTGGAGCGCACCGCCGACCCGCGCGCGGAACTGCGCGCCGCGCTCACCGCCCTGCGCCCCGGCGGCCATCTGATCGTCGAGGCGCCGGACCCGGACTGCGCGTACGGCACGCTGCTCGGCCGCTGGTGGGTGACCTACCGCAGACCGCGGCACCTGCACCTGCTGCCGCTGGACAACCTGGTGTGCGAACTCGACTCCCTGGGCTGCGAGGTGGTCGACGAGGACCGCGCGGCACCCCATGTCCCGTACGACCTGACGGGCGCCGTGACCCTCGCCTTCGGCCGGTCCCTGCCCGCCGTGCCCCTGCTGGCCGCCGCGCTGGCAGCGGACCACGCCCTCGCGCCCCTGGTGCGGGGCACCTGCTTCTCCAACGCCTACCGGATCGTCGCCCGCGGCCCGGACCGCTGACGGGCACTCACCCCGCCGGCCGCCCGGCGCCGTTCACCGCAGGGTCAGCGCCTGCCCCGCCACGACCAGCAGGACGTGCTCGCACTCCGCCGCCAGCGCCGCGTTGAGGCGTCCCAGTTCGTCGCGGTAGCGGCGGCCGGACGCCGTGGCCGGGACGATGCCCGAACCGACCTCGTTCGAGACGGCGACGATCGTGCGGCGGGTCCGGCGCACGGCGGCCGTCAGCTCCTCGACGCGGGCCCGCAGCGCGCGTTCCCCGCCGCCCGACCACTCGGCGTCGTCCCACGCGTTCACCGAGTCCATCGCGTCCGTGAGCCACAGCGACAGACAGTCGACGAGCAGCGGCGGCCCGTCCTCCTCCAGGAGCGGGACCAGGTCGCAGGTCTCGCGGGTGCGCCAGGACCCCGGGCGCCGCTCCCGGTGGGCGTGCACCCGGGCCGCCCACTCGGTGTCCCCGCCGCGGGCGCCGCCCGTGGCCACGTACAGCACGTCCGGGAAGCCCTCCAGACGCCGCTCCGCCTCCACCGACTTGCCGGACCGGGCCCCGCCGAGCACCAGGGTCCGTCGCGGCACGTCCGGTACGTCCTCGTAGACGCCGACGATCAGCGTCGTGCCGTCCGGCACCGCCCGCGCCCCGGCGGCCGCGAGCCGGCGCCGCAGTTCGTGGCCCGGCGGCACGTCGTGGCCGAGGTGTGCCGCGATCACGTCGGTCGTCGGGCCCACGGCGCCCACGGCACGCAGCCGCGCCAGTGCGTCGGGCCGCCCGACGACGTCGGCGACCAGCATGTCGTACGCCCGTGCCGTCTCCTCGAGGCCCGCGGGCGCCGCGCCCGGCGGCAAGTACAGCAGCCGCTGCCCGTCGGGGCCCGTCACCGCGTACCCGGTGCCCGGCGCGTCCATCGGCACGGCCCGGACCCGGTGCCCCGTCAGCAGCGCCAGCTCCCGCCCGTCGGGGACCCGGGCGGGCTGCGGGAGCCCCGCGGGCACCTCGACGGCCGGCCCGTCGTGCGGGTGGGAGAGCAGCACCTGCCGCACCCCGCCGAGCGGGCGGCCGGCGCGGGCGGCGGCGAACGCCGCGCCGGGCGTGAGGTCGAGCAGCAGCGTGCCGTCCACCAGCAGCGCGGTCGCCGCCCGCGCGTGCGCACCGAGCGCGGCGGTGCAGGCCGCGCAGGGACAGTCGGGACGGGGGAGGCCGTCAGGGGCGCCGGTGCCGAGCAGAGTCAGTTCCACGCAGCCGATCTTCCCGTGTCCACCCGGGTCTTGCGCGTCCGGCTAGGCTTTCGAAGCCGGAGAGGGATCTTGTCCTCCTCCCGCACGCACTGTGTTCACACCCTTGGAGGCGTACATGGCGGCATGGACGTGGCGGTTCGAGAAGACCGACGGGGCGGAGGTGCAGCCCGCGGTGCAGCCGGAGGAGTTCACCACGCAGGGGGACGCGGAGTCCTGGATCGGCGAGCACTGGAAGGACCTTCTCGAAGGGGGCGCGGACCAGGTCCGGCTGTTCGAGGACACCACGGAGATCTACGGGCCGATGAGCCTGCACGCCGAGGAGGCGTGAGCGGTCCCCGTGCGTCGTCCGGCCGTCGGGGCCCGTCCCCGGCGGCCGGCGCCGTGTGCGGACGCCCGTACTCGACGGCCGGCGCCGTGTGCGGGGCCTGAGAACCGTCCGTCTCAGCCGCGCACGCCGCACAGGTGCAGCAGCGCCGCCACCCGGCGGTAGGGATCGGTGCGCCCCGCCCGTTCCTCCGCGGCGAGGAGGTTCTCCGCGTCCTCGGCGCTCTCCGTAAGCGTCGCCCCGTCCGGCGCGGTGTCCGTGAAGACCCGCACCCCGTACCAGGTGTGCAGCGGCGCGCCGATCCCCGCCAGCGTCGCCGTCAGCGTCGCCAGCCGGTCGGCGCGGACGTCGAGCCCCAGCCGGTTGCGGTACTGGACCGTGTCGAAGCCGCCGAGCGCGCCCGCCCAGTCCCCGGACAGCCCGGCCCGCATGGCCAGCGCGTCGCCGTTCCGTACGAGCAGCGAGAGCAGCCCGCCGGGGGCGAGCATCCGGGCGAGGCCCGCGAGCAGGGCGTCGGGCTCCTCCACGTACATCAGGACCCCGTGGCAGAGGACCACGTCGAAGCTGCCGGGCAGGAAGTGCACGCCGGTGTCCCGGCCGTCACCCTCGATGAGGCGCACCCGGCCCCTGATGCCCTCGGGCTCGGCGGCCAGCGCCTCACGGGCCACGGAGAGCATCCGCGCGTCCTGCTCGACACCGGTGACCTCGTGCCCGGCGCGCGCCAGCCGCAGCGCCTGGGTGCCCTGGCCCATACCGACGTCCAGCACCCGCAGCCGCCGGCCGACCGGAAAGCGTCCCGCTATCTGCTCGTCGAGCTGCCGGGCGACCAGCTCCTGCCGTACGGCGTCACGCAGACCGCCGATCCCGCGCAGCCAGGCCTTCGCGGCCCCCCCGGAGAAAGATGTCGTGCTCAGGGCCGCTCTCCGCGCTTGACCTGCGGCTTCGGCAGCCGGAGTCGACGCATCTGGAGGGTGCGCATGAGCCCGTAGGCGACCGCGCCCTTCCTGGACTGGTCGGGGAAGCGCGCGTTCAGCGCCTTCTTGATGCGGAACGCGAGGAGGATCGAGTCGAGCACGATCAGCACGATCACGATCAGCCACAGCAGCAGCGCGATGTTCTGCAGCGAGCCCACCCGGACCATGCTCAGCACCAGGATGATCACCGCCAGCGGCAGGAAGAACTCGGCGACGCAGAACCGGGAGTCCACGAAGTCGCGGACGAACTTGCGCACCGGTCCCTTGTCACGGGCGGGCAGATACCGCTCGTCACCGCTGGCCAGCGCCTGGCGCTGACGCTCCATCTGGGCACGGCGATCGTCACGCTGACGCTTGGCGGCCTCCTTGCGCGACGTCGGCGTGTTGGCGACGCTGCGACGCTGGGTCTGGGCCTCACTGCGCTTGGGCGTGGGGCGGCCCTTGGGGGCCTGCGGATCACGGGGCTGCTTGGAGTCGGTCACCTGCGCCTTGGCGGCGGGGGCCTTCTCTTCCTTGGCACGGCTACGGAACACAAAACCCAAGGGTACGGGGTGCCGGAGCATGGACGTCCGCCGAGTGGGGAACGATCCGGCAACACCCCGCGTCCTTAGGGGGACAGAGGGGACGTTGCGCGCGGTTCACCCGGAGGAACGGCGGAAAATGTCGCGGAAGGGCAGGGTGACCCCGAGAGCCGCCTACTCCCTGGGCCGGACCGGTGCCCCGCGCACTCGTCCTTGGGGATGAGCGCATCCGTCCCCGAACAGTGCGGTAATGGATGTGGACCCCGTACCGTGGGTCGTGTTGCAGTCGCTGGAGCTGGAAGTCGTAGAAGGGGGCGCGCGAAGCCCATGAGCGGTGTCATGAAGCGTATGGGGATGATCTTCCGCGCGAAGGCGAACAAGGCCCTTGACCGGGCCGAGGACCCGCGCGAAACCCTCGATTACTCCTACCAGAAGCAGCTGGAGCTGCTGCAGAAGGTGCGCCGCGGCGTCGCCGACGTGGCGACCTCCCGCAAGCGGCTGGAGCTGCAGCTCAACCAGCTCCAGTCCCAGTCGTCGAAGCTGGAGGACCAGGGCCGCAAGGCGCTCGCGCTCGGCCGCGAGGACCTGGCCCGCGAGGCGCTGTCCCGCCGCGCCGCGCTCCAGCAGCAGGTCACCGACCTGGAGACGCAGCACCAGACGCTGCAGGGCGAGGAGGAGAAGCTCACTCTCGCGGCCCAGCGGCTCCAGGCCAAGGTCGACGCCTTCCGTACGAAGAAGGAGACCATCAAGGCCACCTACACCGCCGCCCAGGCGCAGACCCGCATCGGGGAGGCGTTCTCCGGCATCTCCGAGGAGATGGGCGACGTGGGCATGGCCATCCAGCGGGCCGAGGACAAGACCGCCCAGCTCCAGGCGCGCGCCGGCGCGATCGACGAGCTGCTCGCCTCCGGTGCCCTCGACGACCAGTCCGGCATGGCCAAGGACGACATCCAGGCCGAGCTTGACCGGCTCTCCGGTGGTACGGATGTAGAGCTGGAGCTGCAGCGGATGAAGGCGGAGCTCGCCGGAGGTCCGTCGTCGCAGCAGCAGGCGATCGAGGGCGGTACGGGCCAGGGGCAGCAGTCGCAGCAGCCGCAGGACACCCCGCGCTTCGACAAGCAGTAAGCAGCACGCAGGCACGACGACACCGCTCACGTCCGAGGAGGGCGACATGATCGTACGGATCATGGGGGAGGGGCAGGTGAAGCTGGAGGACACCCACTTCGCCGAACTGAACGAGCTGGACGACCGGCTGCTCGCCGAGATGGAGGGCGGCGACGAGGAGGGCTTCCGCCGCACCCTGCGCGCCCTCCTGGACGAGGTCCGCCGCCGCGGCACCCCGTTGCCCGACGACGCCCTCGAACCCTCGGAGCTCATCCTCCCCTCCCCGGACGCCACCCTGGAGGAGGTCCAGGCCCTGCTGACGGACAACGGCCTGCTGCCGGGCTGACCCCGTCAGGGCCCGACCTGCCTGGCCCGACCCGCCCGGCCCGACCCGCCCGGCCCGTGGGCGGCGCGGGTGGGCACGCTGTGCGCACGTGTGCCTCCGGAGCCGGCACGGGTGGGCACTGGGGGTCCCCCCTGCTCGAAGAGCTTGGGGGAGGCATCCGCACGGCGCCGGCCCGTCACTCCGCCGCCCCCGACGACGCAGGGCATCCAACCCACCGTGACCCCCCTGTCCCGCACCAGACTCCGCCTCCGCGCCCACCCCACCACCCTCGACGCCGTCCTCGCCGTCGCCGTCCTCGCCTGCATCCTGGCCGGCTCCTTCGTCGACCCGCACGGCGACAACGGCCCCACGTGGGGCACCCGCACCCCCGACGCCCTCGGCCTCGTCCTGATGACGCTGGGCGCCGCCGCCCTGGTCATGCGCCGCCGCTTCCCCATGCCGGTCCTCGCCGCGACCGTCGCCGTCTCCCTCCTGGAACTGCTCACCGGCGACCCCCGGGTCCCCGTCGTGATGTGCGCCGTCGTCGCCCTGTACACCGTCGCCTCGGCCACGGACCGGCCCACCACCTGGCGGGTCGGCCTGTTCACGATGACCGTGCTGACCGGCTGCGCGATGCTCGCCGGACCGCTGCCCTGGTACGCGCAGGAGAACCTCGGCATCTTCGCGTGGACGGGCATGGCGGCCGCCGCGGGCGACGCCGTCCGCAGCCGCCGCGCCTTCGTGCACGCCATCAGGGAGCGCGCCGAGCGTGCGGAGCGCACCCGCGAGGAGGAGGCCCGGCGGCGGGTCGCCGAGGAGCGGCTGCGCATCGCCCGCGACCTGCACGACGTCGTCGCCCACCACATCGCCCTGGTCAACGTCCAGGCCGGGGTCGCCGCGCACGTCATGGACAAACGGCCCGACCAGGCCAAGGAGGCCCTCGCCCACGTACGCGAGGCGAGCCGTTCGGCGCTGAACGAGCTGCGCGCCACGGTGGGCCTGCTGAGGCAGTCCGGCGACCCCGAGGCACCCACCGAGCCCGCCCCGGGCCTCGCCCGCCTCGACGAGCTCGCGGACACCTTCCGCAACGCGGGCCTGCCCGTCGAGGTGGCCCGCGCCGACCACGGCACCACACTGCCCGCCGCCGTCGACCTCGCCGCGTACCGCGTCATCCAGGAGGCCCTCACCAACGTGCGCAAGCACGCGGGCTCCGGGGCCCGGGCCGAGGTCAGCGTCGTACGCGTGGGACCGCGGGTCGAGGTCACCGTGCTCGACGACGGACCCGGCCAGGACGGTGAGCCGCAGGAGGGCGGGGGACACGGGCTGCTCGGGATGCGGGAACGGGTCACCGCCCTCGGCGGAAGCTGCACCGCGGGTCCCCGGTACGGCGGCGGATTCCGGGTCCATGCGATCCTTCCCGTCGAGAACCGCACCGCTGTCCGGGGAGAGGCCGTATGACCATCCGCGTCCTGCTCGCCGACGACCAGGCACTGCTGCGCAGCGCGTTCCGGGTGCTCGTCGACTCCGAGCCCGACATGGAGGTCGTGGGAGAGGCGTCCGACGGCGCTCAGGCGGTGCGGCTGGCCCGCGAGGAACGGGCCGACGTGGTGCTCATGGACATCCGGATGCCGGGCACCGACGGCCTCACCGCGACCCGGCTGATCAGCGAGGACCCGGCGCTCGCCCACGTCCGGGTGGTCATGCTGACGACCTTCGAGGTCGACGAGTACGTGGTCCGCTCCCTGCGGGCGGGCGCCTCGGGGTTCCTCGGGAAGGGCTCGGAGCCCGAGGAGCTGCTGAACGCCATCAGGATCGCGGCCGGCGGCGAGGCGCTGCTCTCCCCGGCGGCGACCAAGGGGCTCATCGCGCGGTTCCTGGCGCAGAGGGACGACGAGGGACCCGACCCGGCCCGCTCCGAGCGGCTGGACGCGCTCACCGGCCGGGAACGCGAGGTGCTGGTCCAGGTCGCCGGCGGGCACTCCAACGACGAGATCGCCGATCGGCTGGAGGTCAGCCCGCTCACCGTGAAGACGCACGTCAACCGGGCCATGGCCAAGCTCGGCGCCCGCGACCGGGCACAACTGGTCGTCATCGCCTACGAGTCGGGACTGGTCCGGCCGCGGGTGGAGTGAACCCGGTCCCTCCGAGAGTGGACCGCCCCACACCCGCGTCTACTGCGCCCGCAGTACGCGCGGCACCAGGAACGGCACCTGGGAGCTACGGATCGGCCGTTCCCATGGCCCAGGGTGTCAGCAGGAGCGCTCACCTGTGCGCTCCACCGCTCGGGCACCGTACGCCGTCGGGGCCGGACGCGCCGCCGCGCGCACGCCGCCGGACCACCGGGCCCCATCCGCTCACGCCACAGAAGAGAGACCCGCCACCCATGTCCTGGCTGTCCAGATTCAGCCTCGCGCAACGTGCCCTCATAGGCCTGATGTCGATCATCGCGCTCGTCTTCGGAGCGATCGCGATCCCCCAGCTGAAGCAGCAGCTGCTGCCGACCATCGAACTGCCGATGGTGTCCGTCCTGGCGCCGTACCAGGGCGCGTCCCCCGACGTGGTCGAGAAGCAGGTCGTCGAGCCCATCGAGGACAACCTCGAAGGGGTCGACGGCATCACCGGCGTCACCTCCACGGCCGCCGAGGGCAACGCCGTGATCATGGCGTCCTTCGACTACGGCAACGACACCAAGCAGCTCGTCGCCGACGTCCAGCAGGCCGTCAACCGCGCCCGCGCCCAGCTGCCCGACGCCGTCGACCCGCAGGTCATCGCCGGTTCGACGGACGACATGCCCACCGTGGTCCTGGCCGTCACCTCCGGCCAGGACCAGCAGGCACTGGCGGACCGCCTCGACCGGACCGTCGTCCCCGCGCTGAAGGACATCGACGGCGTCGGCCAGGTCACCGTCGACGGCGTGCGCGACCTCCAGGTCACCGTCACGCCCGACGACAAGAAGATGGCGAAGGCGGGCCTCACCTCCGCCGCTCTCGGCCGCGCCCTGCAGGCCGGCGGCGCGACCGTCCCGGCCGGCTCCTTCGAGGAGGACGGCTCGAACCGCACCGTCCAGGTCGGCGGCGGCTTCACCTCGCTGAAGCAGATCGAGGACCTGATGGTCACCGGCGAGGGCGCCGCGGCGAAGCGGCCCGTACGCCTCGCCGACGTCGCGGAGGTCGAGCAGCGGCAGGCCAGGGCCGACTCCATCACCCGTACCGACGGCCGCCCGAGCCTCGCGGTCGTCGTCACCATGGACCACGACGGCAGCGCGGTCGCCATTTCCGAAGCGGTCGAGGACAAGCTGCCCGCGATGCGCGAGGACCTCGGTTCCGGGTCCGCGATCACGGTCGTCAGCGACCAGGGCCCGGCGGTGTCGAAGGCCATCGACGGACTGACCACCGAGGGCGCGCTGGGGCTCCTCTTCGCCGTCCTCGTCATCCTGGTCTTCCTGGCGTCGCTGCGCTCGACCCTGGTGACGGCCGTGTCGATCCCGCTGTCGGTCGTCCTCGCGCTGATCGTCCTGTGGACCCGCGACCTCTCCCTGAACATGCTGACGCTCGGCGCGCTCACCATCGCCATCGGCCGCGTCGTGGACGACTCGATCGTGGTCCTGGAGAACATCAAGCGCCACCTCGGCTACGGCGAGGAGCGCGAGGAGGCCATCCTCAAGGCGGTCAGGGAGGTCGCCGGGGCGGTCACCGCGTCGACGCTCACCACGGTCGCCGTGTTCCTGCCGATCGGCCTGACCGGCGGCATGGTCGGCTCGCTGTTCGGCTCGTTCTCGCTGACCGTGACGGCGGCGCTGCTCGCGTCGCTGGTGGTCTCGCTGACGGTCGTGCCGGTGCTGTCGTACTGGTTCCTGCGCGCCCCGAAGGGCACCCCGGAGGACGCCGAGGAGGCCCGCCGCAGGGCCGAGGAGAAGGAGGCCGGCAGCCGCCTCCAGCGCTTCTACCTCCCCGTCCTGCGCTTCGCGACCCGGCGCCGCCTCACCAGCCTGGCGATCGCCGTGGTGGTCCTCTTCGGCACGTTCGGCATGGCCGGGCTGCTGAAGACGAACTTCTTCGACCAGGGCGACCAGGAGGTCCTCACCGTCAAGCAGGAGCTGAAGCCGGGCACCGGCCTGGCGGCGACCGACGCCTCGGCCAAGAAGATCGAGAAGATGCTCGGCTCCGTCGACGGAGTGAAGGACTACCAGGTCACGGTCGGTTCCTCCGGCTTCCTGGCCGCCTTCGGCGGCGGCACGGACAGCAACCAGGCCTCGTACCAGGTGATGCTGGAGGACTCGGCGTCCTACGACGACGTCCAGGACCGCATCGAGGAGGGGCTCGGCAGGCTCTCCGGGATCGGCACCACGACCCTCACCGCCGGTGACGGCTTCGGCAGCCAGGACCTGAGCGTCGTCGTGAAGGCGGCCGACGGCGACGTCCTCGCCGAGGCGGCCGAGAAGGTGCGCGACGAGGTGGCGAAGCTCGACGACGTCACCGACGTCACGAGCGACCTCGCGCAGTCCGTGCCGCGGATCTCGGTGAAGGCCAACTCCGAGGCGGCCGCCGCCGGGTTCGACGACGCCTCGCTGGGCGCGGCGGTCGGCCAGGCCGTGCGCGGCACGACGAGCGGCAAGGCGATCCTCGACGACACCGAACGGGACATCGTCATCCGGTCGGCGAAGCCCGCCACGACGCTCCAGGAGCTGCGCCACCTCAGGCTCGGCGCCGTCGAGCTGGGCGACATCGCCACCGTGAAGCTGGTCGACGGACCCGTGGCCATGACCCGCATCGACGGTCAGCGGGCCGCCACCATCACGGCGAAGCCGACCGGCGACAACACCGGCGCGGTCAGCGCGGACCTCACGTCCAGACTGGACGCGCTCAAGCTGCCCGAGGGCGCCACGGCGGAGATCGGCGGCGTCTCGCAGGACCAGGACGACGCGTTCGCGTCCCTGGGCCTGGCGATGCTGGCCGCGATCGCGATCGTGTTCATGCTGCTGGTGGCGACGTTCCGCTCGCTGGTGCAGCCGCTGATCCTGCTCGTCTCCATCCCGTTCGCGGCGACCGGAGCCATCGGGCTGCTCGTCGTCACCGGGACCCCGATGGGCGTCCCGGCGATGATCGGCATGCTGATGCTCATCGGCATCGTGGTGACGAACGCGATCGTGCTGATCGACCTGATCAACCAGTACCGCCGTCAGGGGTACGGAACGGTCGAGGCGGTCGTCGAGGGCGGCCGGCACCGGCTCCGTCCGATCCTGATGACGGCCCTGGCGACGATCTTCGCCCTCCTCCCGATGGCGCTGGGCGTCACCGGAGAGGGCGGCTTCATCGCCCAGCCGCTGGCCGTGGTCGTCATCGGCGGTCTGATCACGTCGACCCTGCTCACCCTGCTGCTGGTCCCGACGCTCTACACGATGGTCGAGATCCGCAAGGAGCGGCGCGCGAAGAAGAAGGCGGCGAAGCGAGCGGCGAAGGCCGGGGACACGCCCGAGCCGTCCGCCGCCTCCGACGTGGCGTCCGGCGAGCCGGACTCCGCGCGGGTCTGACGGGTCCGCACGACCGTCCGTCCCGTACGGGACAGGGGCGCCCCTCCGGGCCGGAGGGGCGCCCCTTCTTCGCGTGCGCACGGAGGCGGCGGCCGCGGGCGGACGGCCGCGGCCGCCGTACCGCAGGTGGCTACGGCAGCGCCAGCATCCGCTCCAGGGCGAGCTTGGCGAACGCCTCCGTCTCCCGGTCGACCTCGATGCGGTTGACCAGGTTGCCCTCGGCCAGCGACTCCAGGGCCCAGACCAGATGGGGCAGGTCGATGCGGTTCATGGTGGAGCAGAAGCAGACCGTCTTGTCGAGGAAGACGATCTCCTTGCCCTCGGGGGCGAAGCGGTTCGCCAGCCGGCGGACCAGGTTCAGCTCCGTGCCGATCGCCCACTTGGAGCCGGCCGGTGCCGCCTCCAGGGCCTTGATGATGTACTCCGTGGACCCGACGTGGTCCGCCGCGGAGACGACCTCGTGCGTGCACTCCGGGTGCACCAGGACGTTGACGCCCGGGATCCGCTCGCGGACGTCGTTGACCGACTCCAGCGAGAAGCGGCCGTGCACCGAGCAGTGTCCGCGCCACAGGATCATCCTGGCGGCGCGCAGCTCGTCCGCGGTGAGGCCGCCGTTCGGCTTGTGCGGGTTGTAGACGACGCAGTCGTCGAGGGACATCCCCATGTCACGCACGGCGGTGTTGCGGCCCAGGTGCTGGTCGGGCAGGAAGAGCACCTTCTCGCCCTGCTCGAAGGCCCACTCCAGGGCGCGCCGCGCGTTGGACGAGGTGCAGATCGTGCCGCCGTGCTTGCCCGTGAACGCCTTGATGTCGGCGGACGAGTTCATGTACGAGACCGGCACCACCTGCTCGACCACGCCGGCCTCGGTCAGCACGTCCCAGCACTCGGCGACCTGCTCGGCCGAGGCCATGTCGGCCATGGAGCAGCCCGCGGCGAGGTCCGGCAGGACGACCTTCTGGTCGTCGGTGGTGAGGATGTCCGCGGACTCGGCCATGAAGTGCACGCCGCAGAAGACGATGTACTCGGCCTCGGGCCGCGCGGCCGCGTCCCGGGCCAGCTTGAAGGAGTCGCCGGTGACGTCGGCGAACTGGATGACCTCGTCGCGCTGGTAGTGGTGGCCCAGCACGAAGACCTTGTCGCCGAGCTTCTCCTTCGCGGCGCGGGCACGCTCGACGAGGTCCGGGTCGGAGGGCGAGGGCAGGTCACCGGGGCACTCGACGCCGCGCTCACTCCTCGGGTCGGCCTCACGGCCGAGCAGCAGCAGGGCGAGGGGCGTCGGCTGTACGTCGAGCTCCTGGGTCTGGGCGGTGGTCACGACACACACCCTTTCTGTTCTGCGGCTCGCTTGGATCACGGGAGCGATCCAGCGGTACGTGCCTTTTCGTCGAATTGACGCTATCTATCATAACCGGTTCACGTCACTTTGACGATGCCCATAGCGTCCATGTGACGTGAATCCCGAAGAAGCGGCCCGGGGCGACCGCGAAGGTGAGCCGGAGCGGCCCCCGGGCAGACGTGGTGTTGTCCACAGGCCGCTGTCCGCGCCGCGACGCGTGTGCGAGCATGAAGGGGAGAAGCGACAGACACGCTCGGCCCGGAATGAATCCGCGGTCCCGCCGGTTGCAACCGTCGGCAAGCAGTCTCCGTACAACCCGGGAGTGAAGCAGATGTCCGTATCGGACGAGAAGACCACGGTGAGCGACGGCATCCTCCTGTCCGACGCCGCCGCCTCCAAGGTCAAGGCCCTGCTCGACCAGGAAGGCCGCGACGATCTGGCGCTGCGCGTCGCCGTTCAGCCCGGGGGCTGCTCCGGCCTGCGGTACCAGCTCTTCTTCGACGAGCGCTCCCTCGACGGTGACGTCGTCAAGGACTTCGGCGGCGTCAAGGTCGTCACCGACCGCATGAGCGCCCCGTACCTGGGCGGCGCGTCCATCGACTTCGTCGACACGATCGAGAAGCAGGGCTTCACGATCGACAACCCGAACGCGACGGGCTCCTGCGCCTGCGGCGACTCCTTCAGCTGAGCCGCGCGCCCGCCCCGGCGGGCACGGGTCCACACGCGCGAAGGCGGCGTCCCCCACCGGGGACGCCGCCTTCGCGCGTGTGGACCGCGAGAGCCGGTCGGCCTACCGCGGCTGCGGTGACTTCGGAAGTGTGGGAGCCGTCGTCCCCTCGGGGACCGGCCCGCCGTCCGTGCCCACCACCGCGCGGCCGCCCAGGGGCGCGTCCAGCTGGACCGTCCGGTGGTAGAACTTCGCGATCAGGATGCAATTGCGGTTCTTCCAGGGCTTCTCGGTCACCGTCACGGTCACGTCGTCCGAGGTCTGCCGCGCCGCCACCGCGTAGTCGGCGCACACCCCGCCCGTGAAGGTCACGGTCAGGGCCTTGCCGTCGGCCGAGTAGCCGTTCACCCGGACGTCGCGGGGTGTGGGCGCCGTCCCCGCGCCGTCGCCCGGCCCGGTCGGCCGGGGGCTCGGTGACTCGACCGGGCCCGAGGGCGGCGCGGGCGAGGTCAGAAACCGCGGGTCGACCGCCGGATGCGTCACCGTGAAGCTCTCCCGGGCCCCGTCCGGCCGGACCTGGAACAGCCACGACGGTACCAGCGCCCGCCCGCCGTCCGTGTAGCGCGCGGCCAGCCCGAACACCGCCTTCTCGACGGTGACCGTCCGGGACGCCGAGGCCCCGGTCGGCGCCTCGCACGGCACCTCGTTCCTGTCCTTCAGCGGTACGGGACTGGCGCAGCCCCCGATGCCCTTGCGGCCCCCGCCCCCGGCCGTTCCGTTCAGCAGCTCCAGCGTCCGTGCGGCGCCGACGACGGGATACGTGTCGCCCTTGACGGGCGCCTTGAGCGTGCCGTTGCCGCTCACCACCCGGCCGTCGGCGCCGACCCGGACCCCGGTGGTCCAGCCGTACGTGGGCAGGCCGCCCACCTCCGGATCGGCGTTCACCACCCGTACCGCGCCCATCAGGCCGCTCGCGTCGATCTTCGCGTCGTCCTGGCCGGCCGCCTTGAGCACGGGTGCGGCGGCCTTCCTCGCGGCCGCCTCGCTCACGGGGGAGCCGCCGGTCCTCCCGCTGCCGCCGCTCCCGCCGCCGCACGTGGCGCCCTTGCAGTCGTCCGTCCCCGGCGCGTACCGGCTGAACGTCCAGGAGCCCGGCGCCTTCACGGTCACCCTGAGGGTGGGGCCGAAGCCGTCCTTGCCGGTCCCGGCCTTCCAGGTGCCCCCGGACCGGGTCGGCGTGCCGTCGACCCCGAGGGCGCGGGCCAGCCGGGTCACCTCGGCCGCGGTGACCTCGCCCTTCGCCCGGTACACGGGCGCGGAGCCGGGACCCTCGGGGAGGTCGCCGCCCGCCCGGTAGACGACGCCGTTCGGGTCGGGCTCGCCGGGTGCGATGCCGTGCGTACCGTCCGGGCCGCCGGTCGCGCTCGCGGCGCTCTCCGTGTACCCGTCCAGGGCGAGCGGCGGGGGCGTGCCCTCGCCGGAACCGGCGCCCGAGCGGCCGGGGACGCCGTCCGAGGCGGTCGCCGCGACGTACGCCCCTCCGCCGCCGGCCACCAGCACCGCGGCCGCGACCGAGGCGACGGCCATCGGGGAGCGCCGGCGGCGCGGCCCGGCCGTGGGCCTGCCCCCGGTGTCCCCGGCGGAATCGGGATCGTGACCGGAACCGGTCGCGTCGTTGTCGGGTCGGTCGGTGTTCACCGCATCGCTCCTTCGCCCCACTGCTGTCCACGGTGAGTGACCCCTTCCCGTACCGGACGGGACACGCGCGGGTCGTACACCGCGTCCCCTCTACGGGGGACGCCGATGGGACGTGGCGGGGGAGCGTGCGGTTCCCTCCGGGCGCCGCGGATGCCTCGGACGGGCGCCCCGGGGGGCGGGCGGCCCGGGCCGCCCGCCCCGCCTCAGTCGCCGTAGTCGGACATCGCGTCGAGCAGGCGCGCGGAGGCGGGATCGACCGTCACCCCGTGCAGACGGGACACCGGCACCGGCGTGGAACCGCTGGTCCGACCGGGTGCGGCCCAGTGCGGGGCCATTCGGGCGGCCTTGCCGCGCAGCTCGGCGATCCCGCCGTCGAAGCCACTGCCGAAGCCGCCGTCGAAACCGCCGTGGAGGCTGCCGTGAAGGCCGCCGCGGCGGCGGCCCTCGGCGGCGCGCGCGGCCTGACCCTGCTCGATGTTCGTCATACCGGCACCGTATGCACCGTGTCTCTCACGAAGAAAGACCTACTATCGGGTAGTTTTGCCCGCTTCAGTGGCGGGCCGGGGCCGGGTAGCGTGAACTGTCAATCCCCTTCCCGCAGGAGCGTGTCCTCGCCGTGCGTATCGCAGTCACCGGCTCCATCGCCACCGACCACCTCATGACCTTCCCCGGCCGCTTCGCCGACCAGCTCGTCGCGGACCAGCTGCACACGGTCTCCCTCTCCTTCCTGGTCGACAACCTCGACGTCCGCCGGGGTGGCGTCGGCGCGAACATCGCCTTCGGCATGGGACAGCTGGGCACCGGGCCCGTCCTCGTCGGCGCCGCGGGCTCCGACTTCGACGAGTACCGTGCCTGGCTGGACCGCCACGGCGTGGACACCGCGTCCGTGCGCATCTCCGAGGTGCTGCACACCGCGCGCTTCGTGTGCACCACGGACGCCGACCACAACCAGATCGGCTCCTTCTACACGGGCGCGATGAGCGAGGCCCGCCTCATCGAGCTCAAGTCCGTCGCCGACCGGGTCGGCGGCCTCGACCTCGTCCTGATCGGCGCCGACGACCCGGAGGCGATGCTGCGCCACACGGAGGAGTGCCGCGCCCGCCGGATCCCCTTCGCCGCCGACTTCTCGCAGCAGATCGCCCGGATGAGCGGCGAGGAGGTCCGGATACTGCTGGAAGGGGCGACCTACCTCTTCTCCAACGAGTACGAGAAGGGGCTCATCGAGTCCAAGACCGGCTGGACGGGCGACGAGATCCTCGCCAAGGTCGGCCACCGGATCACCACCCTCGGTTCGCGCGGCGTCCGGGTCGAGCGCAGCGGCGAGGACCCGATCGAGGTCGGCGTCCCCGAGGAGACGGCCAAGGCCGACCCCACCGGCGTCGGCGACGCCTTCCGCGCCGGGTTCCTGTCCGGGCTCGTCTGGGGCGTCGGCCTGGAGCGGGCCGCCCAGGTCGGCTGCATGCTCGCCACGCTCGTCATCGAGACCGTCGGCACCCAGGAGTACCAGCTGAGCCGCGCCCACTTCATGGACCGCTTCACCAAGGCGTACGGCCACGACGCCGCGGACGAGGTCCGCGTCCACCTGCGCTGACCGGCTCCACGGCCACGGGAGCGCGGGCCACGGGCCCCGCCCGCGCTCCCCGCAGGGCCCGCACGGCCCGCTCCTGACGGCAGACCTCAGGACAGCCGCTTCACCACGAACGCCGTGCCCCGCGCCGCCGGCTCCTCCCCGACGTACTCCTGGCCGCGCATCTCGCACCAGGCCGGGATGTCGAGCCGGGCCGCCTCGTCGTCCGCCAGCACCCGGACCAGGCCGCCGACCGGCACGTCCCCGATGACCTTCGCCAGCTCGATCACGGGCACCGGGCAGAGCATGCCGAGGGCGTCGACGACCCGGCCGCCCGAGGTGGCCGGGGCCGCGGCGCCCGGCGCGGGCGCGCCCAGCTTCTCCCGGACCGCCGAGACCGCGGCCGGAAGGATCTCCAGGAAGCGCTCCACGTCCTCGTCCCGGACGTCGGAGGGGAGGGAGACGCGGACGTTGCCCTCGCTCAGCACGCCCATCGCGCGCAGCACATGGCTGGGCGTCAGGGTGCTGCTGGTGCACGACGAGCCCGAGGAGACCGAGAAACCGGCCCGGTCCAGCTCGTGCAGAAGCGTCTCCCCGTCGACATAGAGACAGGAGAAGGTGACGATGCCGGGCAGCCGGCGCACCGGGTCGCCGACCACCTCCACGTCCGGGACCAGCTCAGGGACCGCCGCCCGGATCCGCTCCGTCAGCGCCCGCAGCCGCACGGCCCGCTCCCCGGCCTCGGCGCGCACGGCCCGCAGTGACGCGGCGGCGGCCACGATCCCCGGAATGTTCTCGAATCCCGCCGCGCGGCCCGACTCCCGCTCGTCCACGGCCCCTTGCGGGGCGAACCGCGTCCCCTTGCGGACGACGAGCAGTCCGACCCCCGGGGGGCCGCCCCACTTGTGGGCGCTCGCGGTCAGCAGGGACCAGTCGCCCTCCACCCGCCCCCACCCCAGGGACTGCGCCGCGTCCACCAGCAGGGGCACCCCGGCCGCACGGCACGCGGCGGCCACCTCCTCCACCGGCTGCTCGGTGCCCACCTCGTGGTTGGCGGACTGGAGGCAGGCCAGCGCCGTGCCGGGACCCAGCGCCCCGGCGAACGCCTCGGTGGCGACCGCGCCGGCGCGTCCCACCGGGACCCGGGTCACCGTCCCGCCCGCCGCCTCATGGGCATCGGCCGAATGGAGCACCGACGAGTGTTCGACGGCTGACACGATCAGGTGGTCTCCCACGCGCCGCCGGCCGGCCAGCGCGCCCGCGATCCCGCAGTGCACGGCGCGGGTGCCGGAGGAGGTGAAGACCAGCTCGTCGGGGCGGCAGCCCACCGCCTCGGCGGCGGTCTCGCGGGCCGCGTCGAGCAGCAGCCGGGCCCGCCGCCCCTCACGGTGCAGACGGGCGGGGTCGGCCCAGCCCTCGTCCAGCGAGGCCTGCAGAGCCTGGCGTGCGACGGGGTGGAGCGGTACGGCGGATGCGGCGTCGAAGTAGGACACACCGCCACGCTAACGCCGCGCTCGGGCCCCGGCCCCGCCGCCCCGGGCCCAGGGGCGGGGCGGAGCGCGCCTCCCGGACCGGGCCGTCGCCGCCCCGGGTCCGAAGGCCCCGTCAGACGGGCCGGTGCGCGGGCCCGTCGGCGTCGTCCGGCACGCCACGGAACCCCTTGTTCCACCCCTTCCGGGTGGCGGACGGCGCGTTGGGCACCCTCCCCGCGCGACCCCAAATAGCGTCCAGTAGGGTTTGGTCCGCATAAACATCCAAACCCCTGCCCGACGCAGGGCGGCGACCGACCAGCGAGTAAGGCCGCAGCCGACCGCGCGGGCGAGACTCTCGGGAAGGCGCTACGTGAGTCCCAACGGCTCCGACCGCTCGCCGCGGCGCCCGATGCGGCGGAAGCTGCTGCAGGCACTGACCGCGGGCCTGGTCCTGGCGACCGCCACCGGTTGCACATACAAGGACTTCCCCCGCCTTGGTATGCCCACCCCGACCACGGAAGAGGCTCCGCGGATCCTCTCCCTGTGGCAGGGGTCCTGGGCGGCCGCGCTCGCCTGTGGCGTGCTGGTGTGGGGCCTGATCCTGTGGAGCGCCATGTTCCACCGGCGCAGCCGCACCAAGGTCGAAGTTCCCCCGCAGACCCGGTACAACATGCCCATCGAGGCGCTGTACACCGTGGTCCCGCTCATCATCGTCTCGGTGCTCTTCTACTTCACCGCGCGCGACGAGTCGAAGCTCCTCGACACCTCCAAGAAGCCCGACGTCACCATCAACGTCGTCGGCTTCCAGTGGAGCTGGGGCTTCAACTACGTCGAGAGCGTGGACGGTTCCACCGGCGACGCGAAGTCCGACAAGAACCTGGACGCGATTCCGGACAGGCTCAAGAAGGACTTCCCGGCGAACGCCGGCGGTGTCTACGACGTCGGCACGCCGGCCTCGAAGAACCCGCAGACGCACAACCCCGGCCCGACCCTCTGGCTTCCCAAGGGCAAGACGGTCCGCTTCGTCCTCACCTCGCGTGACGTCATCCACTCCTTCTGGGTGGTGCCGTTCCTGATGAAGCAGGACGTCATTCCGGGCCACACCAATGCCTTCCAGGTGACCCCCAACAAGGAGGGCACCTTCCTGGGCAAGTGCGCCGAACTCTGCGGCGTCGACCACTCCCGGATGCTCTTCAACGTGAAGGTCGTCTCTCCCGAGCGCTACGAGGCCCACCTCAAGGAGCTCGCGGAGAAGGGCCAGACCGGTTACATCCCGGCCGGCATTGAGCAGACGGGCCACGAGAAGGAGCGGGAGACGAATAACCTGTGAGCATCCTCAACGAACCTCAGGGTGCCGCCGCGGCCGAAGACTCGTACGAGAACGAGCTGCCGGTCCGGCGCAAGCAGCCCGGTAACGTCGTGATCAAGTGGCTCACCACCACGGACCACAAGACGATCGGCACGCTGTATCTGGTCACGTCGTTCGCGTTCTTCTGCATCGGCGGCGTGATGGCGCTG